>CALGZD010000029.1 GCA_937934635.1 uncultured Deinococcales bacterium | reverse complement strand
ATGTCATTTGCTACTACAGTGATTTGTTGTTCTAAGAATTCAGGCTCTAAAAGTCTTACACCATGAACACCTAAAGTATTTTGAGCCGTAATCATGCTCAAAGCAGACATACCGAAGCTACCTAGTGCTTCAAAGGTTTTTAAATCTGCTTGGATGCCCGCAGCACCACCACTATCTGAACCACCAATAGTAAGAAGTCTAGGATTTTCTTTTGCTATTTGCATTATGTTGTTTTTATCTTGTTAGAAACTATAGTTGTGGGACAATCACTGGATGATTGTTATGCTGCAAAATGCTTGTGTCTGCCTCAAAGTATTGACTTATGTTTTCTTTTGTTAATACCTCATTGACATTGCCAGTGCTTACCATTTTACCTTTACTTAAGAGTATCAGTCGGTTGCAGAGTTGTGCTGCAATATTTAAGTCGTGAATTACGACTAAGATACCAAGTTCATTGCTAGGTTTATTGCTTAGCTTATTTTTGAGAAAGCGTAAACTTTCTAATTGATGTTTTATATCTAAATGGTTGGTGGGTTCATCAAGTAGAAGATAGGTTGCTTCTTGTACTAGTGCCCTTGCTATTAATAATCTCTGTCGCTCACCGCCAGAAAGTTCTGAAGCCATGCGCTCACGCATGTGCCAGATTTCGGTTTTTTGCATAGCTTCTTCAACACGTCGAATATCTTCTTTTGTTTCTTGTTGCCACAGACCTAAGTGGGGGGTACGTCCCATAAGTACAAGTTCAAAGACCGTGAAGGCTTCGGGCATAATGTAGCTTTGGGGAAGGACTGCGATTTGTTTTGCTAGGTTTTTTCGTTTTATGGATTGGATAGGTGTGCCGCCAAGTTTGATAGTGCCTGAAGTGGGCTCGAGCACCCGACTCATTAACTTGATAACTGTAGATTTCCCAGCACCATTTGGTCCAATAACCCCTAAAATCTCATTGGTAGATAGCTCAAAGCTTATATCTGTCAAAACAGAGTTGTCTTGATAACTAAAGCTCACATTTTCACAACTTAAAGTCATCCTAAAACTTTCTTCGTTTCAACAAGTACAAGAAAAATGGACCACCAACAAGCGCAGTAATTACACCAACAGGAATCTCAGAAGGGGAGATGAGCGTTCGTGCCATAAGGTCAGCTAGTATCATAAAAGTAGCACCCCACAGTAAAGCGAGTGGTAATAGTTTGCGGTAATCACCACCAAAAGCTAAACGAACTGCGTGCGGAATCATGAGTCCGACAAATCCAATGATACCTGAAACACTAACAGCAGCAGCAGTAGCAAGGCTAGCGATAGCTAGAAGCACAAACTTTAGCCTTTCTACAGGAATGCCAAGCTGTAATGCCTGTTCATCACCAAGTTGTAAAAGGTTAAGAGGTCTAGAGAGAAGAAGCAGAGCTATAAAGGTGATAATAACGAGTGGGGATAATATGCTTAATTTTGACCATGTGGCAAGTGAAAAGCTACCAAGCATCCATGCTAGGACTTCGTTTGTTTGTTCCCTTGCCATAAGCATCATGAATGAAGTGAATGCTGTTAAGCTGCTTCCAACGACAACCCCAGACAAAATCAAGGCAATGATATGTAAGCGAGAGCCTTGGCGAGCTAAAAAGACAACAGTAAGAACACTTAAAAGTGCTCCAATAAAGGCAGCTAAAGGAACGCCAATTTGTGCAAGTAAGGGGTAATTAGCTGCGTAGAGTAAAACGATGGTTGCAGCAAAGCCTGCACCACTTGCAGAGCCCAGTAAATAAGGGTCAGCTAATGGGTTACGGAAGATGCCCTGATACGCTAGTCCTGAGAGTGATAGTGCTGCGCCAACAAAGCCTGCAAGCAGTACACGAGGCAATCGAATTTTCCAGATAATAGTGTCTGTTGTTGTGCTTAGTTGCCCCGTGAGACCATGCCAAATAGAGCTTGCTACCTCAAGAGGATTGATTTGTACTGAACCGATTGCTGTTGCAAGCACAATGACTAAAATTAGAACAGTGCTGGAAACAATCAGTGAGACGATGGGTATAAAAGAAAGATGTGTTTCAGTTGTGCTTTGTTTTGAAGTTAGGGAAAATCTAGATAGTTTTTTAATCATTATGGACCTTGTCCTCGCAAGGTTACAGTATTAGGTTGCAGTATTAGGTTGCAGTACTAAGCTTCTGCGAAACTAGTTAAATGTGATTCAAAAACTGGTATTCGGACTTTAACCGTTGCGGGACAGTGCTGGACTTTCACCAACTTCCCCAATTTCTGAATGGCTTAAGGCTTGTGCTATTACATAAAGAAAAGTGTTGCTTTTCTAAATTGTGTTCTCACAATACATTCTCCCCCCATTTGGGGGTAACGTCAAGCCCAGCACTTAGCATACACTAATTCCAATAGCCATTGGTGTAAACCAAAAATAATATGGCTAGTTGGCATTTATCTAAAGCTTCGGACTTTTTGTATTACACTATCTTTTCCTCTACTTCATCTGTAGTTTAGATATACCAACGAAATAGCAATAAACGAAATAGCAATAATGGTTACTTGATTGGGGGCAATCATGAAAACGGTTTATTCGGGGAATAACAATCATAGGGAACAAGGTATAGCATTGACAGTCATGATGATCGTGTTGGCAGTAGCTGCAACGCTATCGTTCGGAACATTATATCTAACTCAAAACAACTTGAAGGTCGCAGAAAACATTCAAAACCACGCTATCGCAAAATATAATGCGGAAGCAGGTATTGAAGTATCTTACATTATGTTTGGAGACAGTTGGAAAAATACAGGGTTGATGCCAACTGATAATACCGTTGGTAGCTTAGTGCCTTTGGCAGTGAGTGCTACACAAACAGATTTCAATTACTTCTTAGATCCAAATGCCTATAGTACAACGGGAACTAATATATACATGGCAGTAGTTGGTCAAAGTGGAAAAGATGCAAGCTATACGTCTGAAATGCTTGCCAATGCGATTCCTGCTTCAACAGGTCATAGTAGACCATTACCAGCCTATCAACACGGCATCTTATCTAAGCAAGAGGTTACCTTTAATCAAATGCAAGGTACAGTGCTGACATCTGCAGGCATACACGGCAATGAAGGCTTTACAGTACACGGCGACTTAGACACGGTATTTGATTGCATTGCTTACAGTGAAGAGACTGGCGATTGCATTGAAACCAAAGAAGCAGAAAACAAGGAGTCGTACTTTTCAGCTGCATTTGACCAAGAAGATTACACATGTGTAGAACCTCGTGGTGAGAACCTATGTAGCTTTGGTAAGCCAAGGTCGATGGTTTATGACCCATTTAATCCATGGTTACCAGACGGGCAGCCGAAAAATCCACAACCTGTAGTTATCAATGCAAATGCTGCATTGCTTAAAGGTTTGGCTGCAGTCTTTAATGACAATGGAAAACCGATGATTTCTGCTGAAGCACTGCAAAAACTTGATTATTTACCAGCTGACGCTGATTTATCGAGTGTTAGTTTGTTAGACCTTGCTGATACAAATGGTGACGGTGTTTATAATACTGATCCAAACTATGGACCTGTAGATGCTGATATTGATATCAGTAAAGCAATCAATCATATCTGTACGAGTTTTGGTGTGAAGATTCACGATGCAAGCTCAATGGATGTTTACAGAAGTAGTGACCTATACGATGCAGGCTTTAGAGGTGGTAAAACAGTGTGTATCACTAAAAAAGGTGGTATTGATATTCCACGTAATGCTGATTTGAGTGGAGTACGGATTATCAATCTAACAGGGCAGATGCGAATTTTTTCTGGCAGCATCTTGGATGATGCAGTCATTGTTTCTGTTGGTGATGGAAGTTTAGAAATTGGTGATTCTACGATTGATGATAGCTTGATTTATGCGAAGGATGATTTGACTTTTCAAAAGACCACTTCAATTCAAGGTACATCATCACTCTTAACTGCATCAAATTTAACTATGAACAACGAACTACTTCAAGAATCTACAGATGGTCGCACTGTAGTAGGAATAAATGCAGTATCTGATAAAAACATGACGATTAACAAAGATGGTGTTATGTTTGGTGTTTTTCAAGCAAAGGGTACTTACACAAACAGTCTAAATGCTGATGTACGTGGTGGTATTATCGCAGAAGGTGCAATCACATTCCAAAAATCGATTACAGCAGTTGATTCAAGTTTGCCAATGGAGAACCCTACTTTAGAGGTTATCGAAGGTGAATATGTAGAGGCAGACTTTGAGATGATGGGACGTCGTTAACCTTTAAAAATTAAGAGAAATAAAAAAGCACCTAGTGTTGAACTAGGTGCTTTTTCTGTGTTTAGTAATAGCGTTTAGTAATAGTTAGTAACAGTTTAGCTTAACGCTGTTGTAGAGATAAGTTATCCCAGAAATAGCTTTCACGACTGTCATTTGTTGAAGCACGGATGATGATTGCTATAGTATCAGCAGCAGGGATGTTGTTTGACACTTTAAAGACTTTATTACGGTTGATTTTACCTTGTTGATCGTAGATGACTTGTTCAGATCCACCATCGAGAATGTATGAGATGCGAACATAATCACCACGTTCAGGCTTTCCACCTGATTGAACATCGACTGAGAAAGCTATGCCATTGGTTGCACCTGAAACTGTGATGGTTTCAGATTGCCATATAGCTTCTCCACCAGCATTTTGAACGCCAAATCGACCGTTTTGAACACCGTAGGTACCACTTGCACGGCTCGAGCTCCAAGCTGTAGCATCTGAATCACTTTGTGTTCCATTTCCTTGAGCAAAAGTTTCTGTCCAAGGCAGATCGTTAGTTGGTGCAGGTGTAGGCTCAGGTGCAGGCTCAGGTGTTGGTGTAGGCTCAGGTGTTGGTGCTTCCCCTTTAATTGACTCTTGAAGTACACAATCGTCAATCAGTAGGTTGCCACCGTCAGCGATATAGAAATATATGCCAACTGTACTTACCGAACTTGGTGCAATAGCTGTAAATGTATATTCAGTATAGTCACTGCCTGCAAGTGCAATAGCTTTGCCTAAAGTGCTGGTAGCAGTCGCACCGTCATAGAAGTACATGCTCATATCAGCGTAGCTGTTTGAGAGGTTACTTGATTTACAGCTTAAGTTGTACTCTGTATCAGGTGTTGCAGTTAGGATTTGGCTTACACATGCAGCACTTCCTGATAGGTTGAGTGCAGATTGACCTTCAATAGCATCATTTGAAGTTGTAATTGAACCACTTCCACAACTTGCATTTGCCCAAGCTGTCGTACCATTTTCAAAACCTGAATTTTGTAGGAGGTTGTCTCCCAAAGTAGTTTGTGCTGGTGTAATAGTCCAATCAAAAGCTTGTGAACCAGTACCAGAACCGTCAGTTGCGGTCACTGTTACTTTGTAGACACCAGGAATACTAGGTGAGCCAGATAAAACACCTGTTGTTTCTGAGATGACAACACCAGTTGGTAGACCAAGTGCAGAGTAGCTCAGTGTTCCACCTGTTGAGCTTGTCGCACTAACATCAACACTTACGTTTGAACCTTCTTCACTAGCTTGGTTAAGAATTGGTGCAACAGTCACTGTAGAAGGTGTCGGTGTTGGCTCAGGAGTCGGTGTCGGTGTTGGCGTTGGCTCAGGAGTCGGTGTAGGCGTTGGGGTAGGAGTAGGTGTTGGTTCAGGTGTAACGCCTGTTGTACTGCCATTTATCACCGATACAGTAGCGCCACCATAGTTAAAGGTAGAGCTGCCAGGAATGTTAGCACCAGTTACAAAGACAGTAGCACCTGCAGGAGCATTGATGCTGACAGAGTTAGTCGCTCTATCCCAAACACCAGTAGCATTTGCATTGAAGAAGCTCGTTCTATTTTCTAGTGTTTGCGCCATTTGTGCCCAGTCTTGTGAGATGAGCGGTAGGCTGAA
>CALGZD010000028.1 GCA_937934635.1 uncultured Deinococcales bacterium | reverse complement strand
AGACTTTGACAGATATGCTCGGCAATATCAAAGGCTAAGCCTTCTAAGAACTTCACTCGCTCTGTAAGTGCTTCAAAAAAATCAATCTCACCTCGCATAGCTTGTTCTGTGATTGCCTTAACATCTTCTCCCTTGCCGTATGCTTCAGCAAGAATATCAATGGTCTCGCCATCCATCAGTGTTGAATCAAAATCAAAAACACAAAGCTTCATTTATAATCATTCCTTATTTGTAATTCATTCTTAAAAACTAATCTATTTGCAATAGTTTAAGACACCTTAAGACATAATGAACAAAGCTACTAGTGTAGAAAACATTCAACTTCAAACTTGCATCATTGGGCTTGCTGAGTACACAAACCAGCTAGATTCAACAATAAATCAAGAAAACTTAGCGATTTCATCAAATACCGCAACTAAAGCTTGACCATAAACGCTAAGTATAATCAAAATAAGTATAGCAATGCACATAATTTGCATAACAAAACTAGCGAATCCCCTAATGTTTAAGATAGGGTAATTTACTAAAATTACAAATATGGGAATTTACTTAAACTCCTGTTAAGAAAATGTCTAGAGTGTGTATTAAGATGGTTATGCTCAGGGAAACAGCACAGTCACAAACTGGCTACTTTGCTGAGCAGTCTATATATCTAAGAAATTTGTGTAATGGACAGCCCTACAATCAACCATCAGGGTTATGAGAAACGCAACTTCATAAAGATAGATCCTACAACACTATTAGTTTCTATCTGTCCAACCTTGGGGAAACCCCTCATAACGGTTCATTATAACGGTTCATTACGAAATGAAACACACTTTAGACACGATATTCAATACGATGTTCAATCCGATATTTAATCCATTGAGGGGGACCGGAATCGTGCAAAGAAGTGACAAACCTATGGAGGAGATTAGCTTGAAAAGCTATGCAGGACTAGGCCTGCTAATAAAAATAGGGGTAGTGTTAGCTATTCTGAGCTTAAGTGCTTGTACAACTATACCTACACCAGTCGACCCACCAGTCGATTCGCCCATCACAAACCCAAATCCTGACCCGCCAATTACGACAACAAATCAGGTTTCACTGACAGTTATCATTAAAGGAACTGGCTCAGGCGATGTTAGTGGTTGTGATGCCACATGTAGCAAAAACTATGACAAAGGCACCACCATTCGCATGGTGGCAACACCACTCCAAGACTCAAGCTTTGTGGGTTGGACGGGTTGTACGGTTGTAGCAGATAGTGCAAATATCTGTGAACTCACACTACAAGAGGATTACACAACGGTAGAAGCTGAGTTTATTAAAGAGACCTTACCACCAGACCCTGAACCAGAACCCGAGCCAGAACCTGAGCCAGAGCCAGAACCTGAGCCAGAACCTGAGCCAGAACCTGAGCCAGAGCCAAACCCTGGTGCGACAAGCTTCAAACTTAGTATTTCACTTGTAGGTGATGGTAGTGGTTACGTTGCTTTGGATGCAGAAAATAGTAGCAAGCTCAACTGCCAGGCAATCACTAGCTGTGAAGCAACCATCGAAAAAGATAAAACCGTTTATATAGGCGTAGGTGCAGACACTGGTTCAGTGTTTAAAGGCTTTAGTGGAGACTGTACGGGTACTGAAACGTGTGGTGTCCAAATGACAAAAGATATTAATGTCATTGCGACCTTTGATAAGGAAGCAACACAGCAGCCACCTTCAACAGCAGAAGAATCCTTACGGATTACTGAAATTGGATATCCACTTAATATTGTAGATTCGGCATGGCTCGAGCTCTATAACGCAAGCGATAGTCCTGTAAACTTAAGTACCTATCAGCTAAGAAGTTTTTCAGGCTTACAAACTGATCCATACACTGCTCAAGGCACAAGAGCGTTTTCTTTACCTCCAGTCACTGTAGAGGCTAAGTCATACATTCTTGTACGTGCCCAAAGCTTCGACGTCTACGTTGACGGTCCTGACCAAGTCTTCTTAAATGAAGGCGGTATCGTCCCACGCTGGGGACAGTATGGTGGTCTTCTCGAAATCACACAAGAAGGTCGTACCATAGACGCAGTTCAATGGGGAACATCTACTAGCCGTCCCCTAAGCACTGGCGCTTGGGAAGGTGTAAGCTTCGAGCCTCAAGCCGCAGGAACCTATGGTGGTTCTTTTAGCCGAGATATCAATAACACAGATAGCAATAGCGCAAGCGATTGGCAATCTCAACTCTTTGCTACGCCTGGTGGTCCAAATGATGTGCCAGCAAATGCACATGATGTAGATGTCGATGGCATTCCAGATAGTTCTGAAGTCGCTGGTAGTACTTTTGCAGGTCTTGACCTATACGCTATGGGCGCACGAGTTGGTAAACGTGACATTTTCATCGAAGTTGATTATATGAACAGCAAAGATGAAGGTATCAAGCCACAAACTGAAGCGCTACAAATGGTTGTTGATAGCTTTGCAAAAGAAGGCATCGCCATACACTTTGATGTAGGTAATGCACTTGGCAATGGTAAGTTCAACCTTGGCAATGAATCTGTTGTAGTGGACTATGTCAATGCTATTGAACAAGCAACCGCACTCAGCTATTTACAAGGTCGTGCTAACTTTTATGACTATAAAGGCAAGCACATGGACCCAAGACGAACAAGCTTCTTCCACTATATGCTCATGGGTAGCTCAAGAAACATCGATGGAAGTCGTGGTTCTGGTGGTGTGGCTGAACTTGGTGGTAATGATGTCTTGATTACACTTGGTGGCTGGGGTCTCAATAGAAGTAATGAAGCAAATACAAATATGCTGATT
>CALGZD010000027.1 GCA_937934635.1 uncultured Deinococcales bacterium | reverse complement strand
GTACTTATTCAATTGAGCGTTGTCACGAATTTAACATACAAGCATGGGCTATGCCCATTTTCTATACAAATATCCAACTACCAAGCTTACTATGCCCCAACAGTTCGCCACAGAAATCAAAGCCCACTGCTCAAGATAAATACTATAAATGCTATCTTGAGTCGTATAAGCCTTGTCTTACATAGTTTAGCAAATTGCTGGTTCTGTCCCTTTTATGGGCACAGCCCATGCTACAAAATATCTTGCTTTGGGCTTTGATTATTTTATCTCATCGAGCCTCTAATTCAACTTCCAACGACTACCCTCTGGCGTATCTTCAATCACAATGCCAATTTCACTTAAACGATCACGAATCTGATCGGCAGTACCAAAGTCTCGACGCTTTCTAGCTTCCTGACGTTGTTCATTTACAAGATGCACCAAACCATCAAGCATATCTGTACCTTGCTCACCTGTACCTGCTGAGCCACTATCTCTTAAAACGCCTAAAATGCTATCTGTATGTGTCTCTAAAAAGTCTTTCGCAGCAGCAAGATAGCTTGCATCAGCACTATCAGACTTAGCATTAATTTCTCTAACTGCATCAAAAATAACCGCCACAGCTTGAGGTGTGTTTAGGTCATCATTCATCGAATCACTAAAGCGTTGTCTATACTCTGCAAAAACACTTTCATCTACAGATACTTCTGCATCAGCCAACAAACGCTCAACTTCAGCATATGATTCTCGGATGCGCTTAAGACCTTGCTCAGAGGCATATAGACCCTCTGGGGAAAAGTCACTAACGCTGCGGTAGTGTGAACCTAAGAGATTAAATCTGATTACCATTGGGTCGTACTGTTCAAAGAGCTCTTCAAGCGTTTTAAAATGACCTTTACTCTTTGCCATTTTTTCACCTGACAAGGTAATAAAATTCCAATGCATCCAGTAGTTTGCAAAGCCCTTACCCGCAGCTTTTGCTTGAGCAATCTCACACTCATGGTGTGGGAAAATAAGGTCTAGTCCACCACCGTGAATATCAAATTCGTCCCCAAGGTACTTGGTACTCATAACCGAGCACTCAATATGCCAGCCTGGAAAGCCTTCTCCCCACGGTGAGGGCCAACGCATAATATGGCTAGGCTCAGCCTTTTTCCAAAGTGCAAAGTCACGTGGGTCTTCTTTTTCACTGCGAACTTCAACCCTTGTGCCTTCTTGTGTATCTTCTAGGCTACGACCAGAAAGTTCACCATAGCTCTCCCACTTAGATACATCAAAGTAAACGCTGCCGTTTACTTCATAGGCCAGACCTTTCTCTAACAAATCTTGCGTCATGTTAATTTGCTCAATGATGTGACCTGAAGCGCGAGGGACGATGTCAGGACGACGCACATTCAGTGTGTTCATGGCATCAAAGTACGCCCAAAAATATTTTTCGGCTACTTCCATGGGCTCGAGCTTCTCTAACGCAGCCCGCTTAAGCAACTTGTCTTCACCCTCATCCATGTCATCGGTTAGGTGACCAACATCAGTCACATTTGAAACCATTCGCACTTTGTAGCCAGAACTTTCCAACCAACGTTTTAAAACATCAAAAACAATTGGTCCACGTGCATGACCCAAGTGCGGGTCTGAGTAAACCGTTGGACCACAGTAATAAATACCAACATAGCCCTCTGTTAGAGCTTTGAAATCTTCTTTTTCTCTCGAAAGCGTGTTGTAGAGCTTTAGTGCCATCTAGTTCTCCATCATGTTTGTCTTAGCTATTATGTCTTACTGCACATGCAGCAAAACCCATTATTTACAAGTTTAAATCGCTTACCTTAAAGATAAGTCAAAACTATTTTTTTGTATAAGGATTTTTATATAAAGTGTCTACTACACAAGCGTCTAAAACGAGTGAATCAACAACATCGCTCATGACAAGAATAGGTGCAGCCCAACTGTAAACAGTTTGCTATAGCCTGTAAAGATACAGCCTGTAAAGACACAGCCCGTAAAGACACAGCCTTTAAACATATTGGCGCACGCATAATCATATGGCGGAGTTTAGCACATTAAGCCTGAAATTAACAACCGTAGGAGATGAAATTTTTGCCTTAAGACTTGCCTTAAGATTTATCTTAAGGCTGAACAATCTTCTCCATAATCGCTACCGCAGCAGCATTTTCTTTACTGTGCGTTAAACTCAAGTGAACCACATAGCCTTTTTCGTCGATTTCTTGTTGAATTTTATCAGAGAACTTAAGAATGGGACGTCTTCCTTCTCTGGACACCCACACTTCTTTCCAGCCATAACTCTCACGCCAACATTTTTGAAAGGCTTCTTTCGCAGCAAAGCGTGCTGCTAGACTTGGCAAAGGATTAGACTTGCTAAAAGCATAATCAATTTCTTCTTGGGTAAAGTGACGCTCTATAAAACGACTTCTATACCTGTTCCAGACTCGCTCGATGCGCTCGAGCTCAATAATATCTATACCAACAGCCACTATCATTAGACGATTTCCTTTACGCCAGTTTGACCTGAATGCTCCGTAGACATGGCAACAAAAGCACGTTCTGCCATAGCTAGAAAAAAGCCATGCTCGACAACACCAACGATACTGCTCACGTCTGCTGCCATTTGCTTAGCGTCAAAGGCTTTGTCAAAAAAACAATCAAAAATATAATTGCCATTATCAGTAATAAATAAGTCTCCCTCTTTAGTAAGGCGTTGACTAGTATTGGCACATAACTGTTCCAATTCATGCACAGCAGCCTTATACCCAAAAGGAATCACTTCTACGGGTAGTGGTGCTTTCTGACCTAAGTAGTCTACTTCTTTACTATCATCACTGATTAAAATAAGCCTTTTCGCTCTAGATTCAACAATCTTTTCACGGGTCAGTGCGCCACCAAGTCCTTTTATTGCATCAAGCGAAGGGGTGATTTCATCCATACCATCAATGGCTAAATCAATCGCTCTATCGCTTAACTCTGTTAGTGGAATACCTAATGACTCAGCTTGTGCCTCGCTTGCTTTCGAGGTTGCAATAGCAACAATATCTTTAAGCTCACCATTCTTGAGCTTTTCGCCAATCGCATCAATGGCATGTTTGGCAGTGCTGCCTGTACCTAAACCAACTAACATGCCGCTTTCGACCAGGGTCACCGCTTTGAGCGCAGCTTCTTTTTTTAAATCGTCTATAGAACTCGATTTTGAAGTCATTATGCTTGTAAGTCTTTCAAAATTTTCGCAACACGTTCACCGTGTCCTGTCGCTTTCACGTTATACATTGCTTTGGCAATTTCACCTTTAGGATTGATAATAAAGGTAGAGCGAATCAACCCTACAACCACTTTGCCGTATAGCTTCTTTTCGCCATAGGCTGCGTACGCCTTAGCAAGTTCATTCTCTTCATCAAAGAGAAGCGGAAAATTCAGCTCATACTTTTCTTGAAATTTTTCATGCGATGCTAAATCATCAGCCGATACACCTACAACTTTGGCATCCATACTAGCGTTTGCTTGCAGGTCACGAAAATCACACGCTTCTTTAGTACAACCAGGCGTATCATCTTTTGGGTAAAAGTATAGGACTAACCACTCACCCTTAAAATCTTTGAGTTGAAGTGTGCCATCCGTTGAAGGTAGTTTGAAGTTAGGAGCTTTATCTCCTTCTTGTAATCTGGTCATTATTAAAATCCCCATCTTGCAATAATGCTTTAGAAAAACTAATCTACAGCTATTGTATAGTTTATATCAGTTTTTGCTCAGGTTAAAAATCTAGATTTAAAATATACAGCTATCAAAAGATTCAAAACAACCTATAAACACTACTTATCATGACAAATTCAAAATCGCTTCCACCCCTTATACTCGCTAGTGCTTCACCAAGAAGAAAAGAACTCTTAGGTCTACTAAACATCCCTTTTGAAATCAAGCCCGCTGATGTCGATGAAAGCCCGTTTGAAGGTGAAGCCGTCGCTACACTCGTGGAACGCCTTAGTAAGTCAAAAGCAGAACACATAGCCAAAGACCACCGAGGGCATCTGGTGATTGCTGCTGACACACTCGTAGCTATAGACCAGAAAATCCTCTCTAAACCAGAAAATGATGAAGAGGCACTAAGCTTTTTGAAACTCTTATCGGGTAATATGCATACTGTGTACAGTGGTTACTGTTTGAGTCATGAGGGTAGGGCTCGAGCCAGTGTCCTGACCAGCAAAGTCTACCTGCGAGACCTAGACGAGGCAGAGCTTGATTGGTACGTCTCTACTGGTGAAGGTAAAGATAAAGCTGGGGCGTACGCCATTCAAGGCTATGGCGCAACCTTAGTCGAAAACATCGAAGGCTGTTACTTTAATATCGTAGGCTTGAGCTTGGCACACATCTGCAAAGAAATTAAACATCTGGGGTTTCGTTTTGTCTGAATTAGCAAAAGCTTTTGTCACCTTTTTAATACTCGCTGCTTTGTCAATTGTCTTGATTCAAATTGGACAAAGACCAGATACAGCAACTTCAAACACAGGAACATCAGGAGCAAACACAGCAACATCAACTAGCTTATTTCAAAGATCCTTAGTGCAAAGACCGCTATCTTTTCTGAGTAGTGCCGTTGCACTGCCACACAACATCTTTGTGGCTTCCACAGCTAATGTACGCAACTACCTAGCAAGTGTTTCTCAAAGGCATGACCAAGAAGAAGTGATTGCAAATTTGCAAGAAGAAGTCGCCACCTTAAAGAGTGAACAAAGGCAGCTCGAGCTGCAACTCGAAAACTACCGACAGGTGCTTGGGGTACGTGTCTTCCAATCTTCAGGCGTCATCGGCACTGCTGATGTCATCGGCATATCTTCAGGCAGGTTACAAAACACCATGACCCTCAATAAGGGGAAAAACGATAGTGTCGTCAAAAACATGCCTATCACTGTGCCAGAAGGTCTAGTTGGTATTGTTACTGAAGTCAGCGAGCGCAGATCAGTTGTTCGCACTATTCTCGATCCAAGCTCACGAGTTGGTGTAACGGTTCAAGGCAAAGCTGGTCAAGGCATTGCTGTTGGACAACTAGATGGCAATTTGCGGATTATTGACTACTTTCAGCAAGATACAGTCAAAGTTGGTGACCTTGTCGAAACTCAGAGTCGCAAAGGACTATTTCCTCGTGGCTTGCCTGTTGGTACTGTCATTCAAGTGCTCGACAATGACCCTAACAGCCTCACAACTGAGTTTATTGTTAAACCTGCTGCGGACATCCAAAATATTTTGGCAGTATCGCTAATCAAACCACTCTAAAGATTTACAAATAAAAAAACTCCTCAAATATCTGAGGAGTTTTTTAAGCTTTTTGGTGGGTGATGGAGGATTTGAACCTCCGACCTCGACGTTATCAGCGGCGCGCTCTAACCAACTGAGCTAATCACCCATACAAAAAAAATCTTTTTGCTAAAGCATTTTCTTCTTTAGCGTTTGGGAGTTTAACACAGCAGATTTTAGAAGGTCAAGGGGCAGTCAAGGACTTTTTTGAGGACTTTTCAAATGTATGAAGATGTGCGGAAACTAGAAGATGTGCGGAAACTAGAGGTTTAGACTTTATCGTATTTAGGTATCTTTAGGTGTATCTTTAGGTGAATGTGTAGCCCTTTGGTATAACAACAATGCCTGAGTCTGTCACAGTAAAGCCACGTGCTCTGTCATCATCTAAATTAACACCAATTTGTGTGCCTTCTGGTACACTCACGTTTTTATCGATAATGGTGTTTCGAATGGTGCAGTGTCGTCCAATAGAGCAATCACCAAAAATGACAGAATTTTCTACTAAGCTGTGGCTTCGGACATCAACACGCCTACTTACCAAAGACTTTCGAAGTGTTGCACCTGATACGATGACACCCCCAGCCACCATGCTGTTAATGGCTTGACCTGTACGCCCTTCTTGCTCGTGAACAAATTTAGCAGGAGGTGAGTATTCTGAACTAGTTCTAAGTGGCCAGTCGTAGTTATAAAGGTCAAATTCTGGGCTAATGTCTACTAGATCCATGCTAGCTTCCCAGTAGCTGTCGATTGTGCCTACATCTCGCCAGTAGGTATTTGGACCGTACTGACCTGGGAGGGTATTACTCGCAAAGTCATAGGCTTGGATTTTATAGCCTTGCTCGAGCGCAAGCGGTAGCACATTGTTGCCAAAATCGTGTTCAGACATTTGATTCGCTGCATCATAGTCAAGCAGTTTCTTAAGTGCATCAACAGTAAAAATGTAATTACCCATAGAAGCCAGACCGTGAGTAGGTCTGTCAGGGATAGGTGTCGGGTTTTCAGGCTTTTCTTGAAAGTCAGTAATTTGGAACTGATTATCTACTTGTAAAACGCCAAAGCGACTACAGTCTTCAATAGGGGTTGGGTAGGCAGCAATACTTATATCAGCTTTACAATCCAAGTGATTCTGTACCATTTGGCGAATATCCATTTTGTATATGTGGTCTCCACTGAAGATAGCTACTAAATCAGCATCGTTGCTTTCAACAAGATGCAGATTTTGATATATAGCATCAGCAGTACCTCTGTACCATTCGGCACCAATTTCTTCGTAAAGATACATCTGTGCAGGGGCTAGTGTGATGAAGTGATCACTGAGAAAGCTGCCAAAACGCCAGTTTCTCTGGATATGCTCAGTGAGAGATTGGGCTTTAAATTGTGTTAACACATACATGCCAAAAATTTCAGAATTAATCATGTTGTTAAGCGCAAAATCGATAATTCTGTATTTGCTTCCAAAGGGAACGGCTGGTTTGGTTCGTTTTTGTGTTAGTGGAGACAGACGGCTGCCTTTACCACCTGCTAGAACCATCCCAATGACTTTAACTTTCTTTGTAAACACTAAAAACCCCTTATTTATTGAAAGATATTATATTCATACCAATTCTGCTTAATTCATTCATTAATTCATAAGCTGTTCTGATTTAAAAATCTAACTATAGCCTTTAACTGCGAAGTATAGCCTTTAACTGCGAAGCGGAATGTGCTTGAGCACCTGACGCTTTTAGCTGCTTACTAAATTAACGATAGTGTCGGACTCGGTATCACATACTATTCTAGCATTCGGCTAGATGTATAAATTTATTTGTATGTAAATCAAACCTCAAATAAGTTCAATCACAGTACAAACTTGGCAGGATAGATAATTATCAAACCTGCGTTACTTTGATTTACGTATTTTCAGTATAGCAGAGAAGTGCTGCTAGTGTTGGATTTTATGTTGTATGTGTTGTGCAAATGGCTAGGTTTGCTGGGTCTTTGCTTTGTTCTTGCTGGGTCTTTGCTGGATCTTCAGTAATTGTAAACAATTAAAGTGTAGGCAAATGTAGGTACTTTTTTGAATATCTAGTCGATTATCGTGTGTGTGTTAATTCCTCTTTACAACACTATGTTTGCTAGCAAATCTTTGTAAAATGCTAATTGTGAATAACTTGGGCAGTAACCAGAAAACACATGAACATCTTCGTGAATACCAAGACTATCTACTAGCATACCGTTTACGTGCACTAGTAGGTGGTGCTGCTAGACCAAAGATTGGCTATTTGTCGCTTAGTGAATATGCCCAAAAAAGAATTGAGCGCGAAGCAAGTGCTCGGCAAGTCTTGCAACAAGCCAACTATCACAAAATGATGCAAAGAGTAGATGCCTTAACAGATGAGCTTAATTTTGGCTTTTGGCATAACCCAAGCGAGACAGTCGATTTTCTAAAAATTACGATCAATCAAGGTGGTTGTTCAGCACTTGAATCTCCAGAAAATTTTGTTAGTGAGCTATTTACAAGCAAAGAAAGAGAAAGTTTAGAGCCAAAAGAACAACAGCAAATTGCTGAGTATTATTTAGGTTTACTTCGAGCTTCATCAGCTTACTTAGATCCAATTGTATTTACTCGCTTAAGAGATGAAGTAGAGTTGCTTGGAGAGAATCTACCTGTATTTGTTATATAAAGCCACACAGTGTGTACAGTTGTTATATGGAAACGCTTTACATTGAAATGCTTTATATTGAAACGCTAAGAGTACTAAGAGTATTTAGAGGATGCACCGCTCGTCTCTTGTATATAAGTTTTAGGAATCGTTACTGTTACAAGTACGTATGGAGTCGCAAACAACCGTACAACTAAATACTGTTGAAACGCTTAATAAGCCAAGCTTACTTTCTTTTGATGTAAAGGATTTACCTGCTTGGCAAAATCAGAGCTATCGACAAAAACAGCTTGCAACGTGGATATACGACCAAGGGCGTTATAACTTTGGAGATATGACCAATGTGCCAAAGGCGTGGCGTGGTGAGTTGTTAGAGAACTATGCAGTT
>CALGZD010000026.1 GCA_937934635.1 uncultured Deinococcales bacterium | reverse complement strand
GGGTCTGTTTGATAATTGCTTGTGTAAGTGCAGCTATAGCATCTTTGACTAATGCACTGTCTTTATGGTTCTGGCCTGTTTTTGCCATTTTTTTTCTATTTGTTAAAACACTTCGTATTTACATCATTCCGTGGATGTTAGTTGGATGTATGGTATTCAGCCTATACTTCTGGAACTTTCCGTCTTTGCCTTTTAAGAATAGTTTTTCAGATATACCTTTTTTGATATTACCGACTTACATGTCGTTATATGTAGCAGGTGGGCTTGTAACGAATGTTTATTTAGGAGCATTACTTCTTCTTAGTTTTGTATTTTTAAGCGTTTTCTTACTAAGAAAATTTAAGAACAATGTTCATACGGTTGTAGTTTGGATTTTGCTTGGTTGTTATTGTATTGTCTATGCTTTTTTTCGAGGCTATGTTGATATGGATTTTAGCATTGTCCAGTCAACATCCAGCGAAGCTTATGGTATATCCATCCTATTTTTGATGACATGGTTGGCTTTATTGTTCAAATTTTACCACAGTGCCTCGAACAACATTGTCAAAAAGAGTTTATCTATTGCTCTTGTAGGTATTATGGCTAGCTTTTTGGTTATAAGTGCTTTGCATACAAACATTGCTTTTCAAAATTTAAAGTCGCAACAGAAAGATTATCTTAGCTTAGATAGAACTCCAATGATGATTAGTAATACATCTTGGGAGGTAGTGCCTTATAAATCAGAAGCTGGACATGTTGATGTCATTTCTTATCTTGAAACAGGTGAGATACAAATCATTGGTTGGGCACAACATCCTTATATACGAGATATTGTTGAGCAAATATACTTAGTGATAGATGGAGGGTTTGTGGCAACTGATAGAGTATTTATCAAACGAAGAGATGTGAGTGAGTATTGGCAAAATGATATTTATAGAGATAGCGGTTGGATGTTAACCAGTGATGAAACTTATGATAGTCAGCCTTCCAACATAGCTGTGTATCTTCAGATTGATGAAAAGACATTGCAGAAATTAAATTAAGGTTTTTGGGCAGAACTACTTTTGCGCATACAATGCGGTTGTAGTAAACTACAAATACTTGAGCTTTAATTTTGGAACTGCTGACTCAGTTACATACTGCGGTAAAAATTAGTTTTCAATTAATGAGAGGTTTAATGCACCTCTTTTTATTTTGGTTAGATTTAAAGGGATGAAGATACAACAAAATGGATGTAAAACACGCAATCATGATTGTTATATATAAGAGTATTGCTGATTTAAAGACTGAATCATCACGTTACTTTATGAGCTTTCTTTGGTGGATTATTGATCCGCTTATTTACTTTGTTGTTCTGTACATATTGTTTTCTGGTGGCTTTCGTGGTGGTGGTCAGGGTGCTGAGTATGGTGTTTATTTAATCATTGGCTTAGGAGTTTACAGATGGTTTCAAAGTACGGTTATGAGCTCTATGCTCTCTATCACCTCAAATAACAGCCTTTCACAACAAATATACATTCCCAAGTGGAGTTTCCCTTTGAATGTTTTGCTAGTAAATTCGGTGAAGTTTGCAGTTATTTTTGCTATGGTTTTGACCTTTGTTTTACTCTCGGGCTATCCGGTGACCTTGCCCTATGTAATGCTTCCAGTAGTTATACTTTTAGAGGCCCTTTTGATTTTTGGATTATCCTTACTTTTAGCAGGGCTGTTGCCAGTGATTCCTGATGCCCAATTTGCAGTGGGCAACGTCATGATGGCGTTATTTTTTCTTTCTGGCGTATTTAATGATGTTTCAACACTATCAGAAAATATGTTAAGGCTTTTTTACTGGAATCCTGTTGCTGCAATTATTAAGGCTTATCGAGATATTTTGATTTATGGTCTTTGGCCTGATTGGATGCACTTAATTAGAGTATTCATTATGGGAGGGCTATTACTATGGTATAGTCTTTCTTTCGTAAATCGTATGGATAAAACTTTTCCAAAGATATCAAATTAGTTATGACGAAAGAGCTTCAAGTAAGATTAAAAAATGTGAGTGTGTCCTATCAGCAAAGGCACAGGTTCTTTAAATCTCGTAACTTTTGGGCACTAAATGATATAAGTCTTGATATTTATAAAGGTGAAGGTTTAGGTGTCATTGGGCGTAATGGTGCGGGAAAGAGCACGCTACTGCGTTTGATTGCTGGAATTATTAGCCCTGACAAGGGTGAGTATGAAAATTTCGGTGCCAGGGCTTCTCTGCTAGCTATTGCTGCAGGGTTTATTCCTTACCTTGATGCGTACGAAAATGCTTTTTTGGGCTTAATGTATCTTGGTCTAAGCCGTAAAGAGGCCAGGGCTCGAGTACCTTTGGTAATAGAATTTTCAGAACTTGGCGACTTTGCCAAAGAGCCTATTAAGAATTATTCTACAGGTATGCGTTCAAGACTTGGTTTTGCTGTTGCTTTTCAGGCAGAGCCAGATATATTGCTTGTAGATGAAGCTGGTGCGGTTGGTGATATTCATTTTAAAAAGAAGTCTGATAGCTACCTCAAGGAAAAGTTTACTGGTGTATCGAGCCTAGTTTTAGTTAGTCACACGCCTAGTTTTATAGCCGAAATGACACAACGTGTGATTTGGATTGAAAAAGGTAGAATGGTTAAGGTTGGACCTACACAAGATGTTCTGAAAGAATATCAAAATGTTAAGGTTTAGTAACAAAAGGTTTTGAGATACCTCAATTATAAGCTTGTATAAAAAGTTTTCTAGTCATTTTTTGAGTGTTGGTTAAGTGATGTTATGAATACAAAACAACAGATAGTTTTTCTAGTTGCAGGTATGCATAGGAGTGGTACATCAGCCTTAACAAGAGTTATTAATTTTCATGGTATTTCTGTAGCAGAAGGTTTAATGCAAGCTACAGATGATAATCCAAGTGGTTATTGGGAGTCACAAGAACTGAGTGATTTTCACGAGAGCTACCTAAAGAAAATTGGTTTAACTTGGGACAGTACTTTATTAAGACCAAAAGATTGGCAGATTACAAGCGACTTTCATGAAGCAAGGGAATGGATTAAAACATATCTGCAAAAAGAGTTTCAGGATAGTCAGTATTTTGTTATTAAAGATCCACGTATATCCCGATTATTACCACTGTGGGAAAAAGCCTTAGAAGAACTAGGTATTTCAATAAGAGTTGTTATTCCTTACAGAAAGCCCTCTGAAGTAGCAGCATCCCTTCATAAACGAGAAATAACAAACTATGGACACAATCGAGAAGGTTTTAATCAAGAAGGTGCGCACTTGCTCTGGTTACGATATGTTCTTGATGTTGAATACGATTCAAGACAATTTCAGCGTACTTTTGTTGGATATGACAAGTTATTGACTGATTGGCTAAATCTTCGAGATAAAATTGAAAAGGATTTAGAGTTTGACTTTCCTACTAAAACCGAGGATGCTACTTTAAAAACCAACAATTTTTTAAGTCCAAATTTGAATAGAAATGTAAGTGATGCTCAAATAGTAACTAAGAATGTAGCTTATGCTTGGATTGATAAGGCTTTTCAAGCACTTCAACTTTTAGAGCAAGATCCTCAACATCAAGCAGCACAGCGTAGTCTTGATATAATAAAAGCTGAATTATTAGCATCTGATGGTTTATTTGATGCCTATATTCGTGATTTACAAAATAAGCTTGCACATTCAAAACATGTTATTAAATTAACGTATCAGCACGTTGATAATCTCGAAAATGGCTTTGTTGGTGAAAGGCAAAACTATGATCGACAGATTCATAAGTTAAGTAGTGAAAATACTGCATTAACTGAATCTGTTGAAAAATTGACGTCTAAAGCAGAAGCTTTGGATTTGCAAAACACTAACTATAAAAGCGAGATTATGGATTTAAAGACTGACAATTCAAATGCCGCATTATTGTACAACTCTGAATACTTTGATGCTGAGTGGTATTTGAGAAAGTATAAAGATGTAAAAGGGATTAACCCAATTACACATTATTTAAAGTATGGTGCAAAGGAAATGCGAAATCCTAGCCTTTGGTTTAATACGCATTTTTATTGTAAAAACAATGCCGATGCTTTGAAAAATGATATGAATCCTTTGGTACATTATATAAGTTATGGTCAAGAGTTAGGTTATTTGCCACGAGAAAATATGGGGGCTATAGCTACTTTTTGGATTAGAATTTTAGATGTATTCAATCGTCCAAAGTTATATTTGCATAAAGTAAAAGTACGTATTCTGAGGTGAAGTAAGTATGCACAATAGAGTTTGCACTACTTCAGTAGGTATTCACTTCTTATGGAACGTTATGGAAGCTACAATCGTATATTGTCTGGGTGAGCCTATTGCTGGACCTATAGGCGATGTAGAAGAATGTGATAAGGTAATGCGAGTTTTTGAGTGAATCTATGAAAAAAAATAAGTCTTTTGAAAAACATAAACAAAATACTCGAGCCACAAGGTCTCATCAGGAAATAAAACAACTGAAGAAAAGACTAAAAGCTAGTGAAGTTCATATTGAAAATTTAGATGAAGATATTACTCATTTAAAAGATAAAGTCTATATTTTAGGATCTAAATATTTTAATGAGAAATACTATAGACGACAAGTCAAAGAGTTTGATGATACAGAGCAAGATATTTTGGATCACTACTTAAAGGTTGGTTCAAAAGAAGGTTTGAATCCTAGTAAGCACTTTGATACAAAATATTACTTAGAAGTCTATCCAGATGTTGCTTTGACAGATATGCACCCCTTAGTTCATTTTGTGAAGTATGGTGCTGCAGAAGGTCGATTGTCTAAACCTGTTAATGTTTCTCAAGTTTTTAGGATTTATACAAAGGATATCTTTAGAAGACCTCAAGTATATCTATCAAAGATTCCTCGTTTGTGGCTGTCTTTGCGGATTAATGGACCTGTAGCTTTAGTTAAGCAATTAAAGGATAAGGTTACTCGTAGTACATCGAGCATTGTTGATTACAAACAATGGATTGAAGATTTTGATACTTTAACAGACGAAGATTTTCAGGAGATAGATAGACATTGTAAATTGTTTGATTATAAACCTAAAATTTCTATTTTGATGCCAACGTATAATACTTCTGAGGAATTTTTAAGAAAAGCTATTGAATCCGTGCAAGCACAGCTTTACGAAAATTGGGAGTTGTGTATTGCAGACGATGCTTCACCAAAAGCGCATGTTAGGCAAATTTTAGATGAGTATCAGGCATTAGACGAGCGAATTAAAGTAGTATACAGAGCTGAAAATCAACATATTTCTGCCACCTCAAATAGTGCTTTGGAAGTTGCCACAGGTGACTACGTTTGTTTACTTGATCATGATGATGAATTAAGTCCACACGCTTTATATTTTGTAGTTGAAAAGCTCAATGAAAGTCCTGAAAGCCTTTTTATTTATAGTGACGAAGATAAGATAGACGATATTCAGGGGCGTCATGAGCCTTACTTTAAACCAGATTGGAATCCTGACTTACTGCTTTCTCAAAACTATGTATCCCATCTGGGTGTATATCAACGAGAACGACTATTAGAAATTGGTGGATTTCGAATGGGATATGAAGGTAGTCAAGATTATGATTTAGTTCTACGGTTTACAAAAGGTTTAACCGAAGAGCAGATAAACCATATTCCACGTATCTTGTATCATTGGCGAAAACATGATGAATCTACTGCGCTTGATGAATATCAAAAAAACTATGCTTACGATGCTGGTTTAAGGGCTGTACAAGAGTATTTGGATTCAATGCATGAAATATCCCAGTATGAAATATCCCAGCATGAAATATCTCAAGAATCCCAGATAGCTCAATCTTTACCAAGTTTAATGTCAAAGCCACCATCAGCGGAATTGATTCCTCACTGGGGTACGATGTTTAGAATTCGTTATCCACTTCCTGAAACATTACCTTTAGTGAGTGTGATTATTCCAACTAAGAATAATCACATGATTTTGAAAAGATGTTTAGAAAGTATGTGGGAAAAGACGGACTATCAAAATCTTGAGATAATAATTGTTGATAATCAGAGTGATGATGAGGCTTGTTTGGCATATTTAGAGTCGCTTCACTTGAAGAATAATGTAAGTGTTATCAAATATGACAAGGCTTTTAACTACTCCGCTATCAATAATTTTGCTGTGAGACGTGCTCGAGGCGAAGTCATTTGCCTACTAAACGATGATACAGAAATAATTAGTCAAGGCTGGTTATCTGAAATGGTATCACATGCACTTCGTCCAGAAATTGGCGTGGTTGGGGCAAAATTATTGTATCCTGACAAGACCGTGCAACATGCAGGTGTTATTACTGGACTTGGTGGTGTTGCAGGTCATGCCCACAAATATATAGAAGCGATAGACAAAGGTTATTTTTGTCGTGCAGGTCTAGTACAGAATTATTCAGCAATTACTGCTGCTTGTATTGCTATTAAGAAAGAAACTTACATGCAGGTGGGTGGTTTAGATGAAGAAAATTTAAAAATTGCATTTAATGATGTTGATTTTTGTCTTCGAGTACAAAAGTTAGGCTATAGGAATTTATGGACACCCTTTGTTGAGTTATATCATCATGAGTCGAAGTCTAGAGGGCATGAAAATACGCCTGAGAAAGTTACACGTTTTCAGGGAGAAATTGCTTATATGCAATCTTGTTGGGGGGATATGTTGCGTTTTGACCCTGCTTACAATCCAAACTTAAGCTTAGCTTCAGAACAGTGGCGTATTGCCGATGAACCAAGAACAACAAAGCCTTGGCTTGGTATTTAGCATTTGGTGTTTAGTATTTAGCGTGTAGTGTTTAGCGTTTAGTCTGTAGCTTCAAGTTGATGGTTTGAATTTAAGGATAGTAAATATGGCAAGAATCTTTTTTATGCATATAGCTAAGACTGCTGGGTCTTCTGCAAATAAATATTTTATAGCACAATATCCAAAAGAGAAGGCGATAACCCATGCTGAAGAGCATGTTACGGAGTTAAGTCGTGAGTTTTTGTTAGAGCACCAGTTTATATCTGGGCATATCAATGTTAATCACATTATGCGTTTTGATACGCCTAAATTGTTTGATTACGTTACTTTTGTTCGAGAGCCTGTTGCACAACTGATATCACATATGAAATGGATGAAGCGACAGTCAAATGATGCAAAGTTTTCCCGCCTACTGAATAGCCATCCACAGGTTAAAGAGTTGAGTCAAAAACTCAACGATTTGGACTTCAACCATCCTTCAGTGCTAAGTGATTTTTTTAGGGATTTGAATGATGAAGAGGTTGCCTATTTTGACAACTGTCAGTTGCGCTACTTTATCCCTGGCTTGCAAGGGCATCGCATTAACCAACAGCATTGTAATAATGCTATGGAGCGAATGATGCAGAGTTTTAAATTTGTTGGTATTTCTGAAGAATTTGATAAGAGTATTGCGGCGTTAGCACAGATTTATGGTTTTGCACCGAAAGAAGAAAGTATACAGGAAAATGTTTCTAAGATGGACGATCTTTTTGATATGTCGAATCCAAAAGTTGCTGGTGTGATTAAGTTAGCAACAAGGTTTGATAGGCAGCTTTACTACCGTGCTTTGCAGCGTTTTGAACAACAATGTAACAATTTGGAAATTTATTAGATAATGAACACTATTGCTTATGGTCTTATCTTCGTTGTTACCTGTTGTCACTTATCAGGACAATTGATTTTAAAGCGTGGTATCAACAGTCTGAGTGCTAGCGGTGATGCTGGCGGCATAATTTCCTTTTTACTACAAGTGATTCAATCTCCACATGTGTGGATAGCCTTGTCTTTTCAAGGCTTAGGCTATGTCTTGTGGTTTTTTGTTTTAAGAATTGCTAATGTAAGTGTTGCTTTTGCGCTTTCAGGTGCATTTTTTTATGTATTACTTGGTTTAATGGGTTGGATATTTTTAGGCGAACGTTTAGGGTATATTCAGTGGATTGGTATATTTTTAATTACTGCAGGAGTATTGTGTTTGACACTCAATTCGAATATTTCTACTTAGCTTTTATCAAACGATTAGGAGGAGGGTGTTCGTGAATCTCCCCAAAGACACGCATTCCAAATATACGCATAGTTTTTCAGTGCTTGCTTATAAAGAGTCACCCTATATTGAAGAAGCAATTCTGTCACTAAAGAAACAAAGTGTTGAAACAAATATTGTTGTGTGTACCTCTACACCGTCTACCTTTCTTGAAAATATATGTATGCGTCATGCTGTGCAATTAAAGGTAAATACTTCTGGTAAAAAAGGTGTGGCTTCTGATTATGATTTTGCACTATCTACACCAGAGACGCCGTATGTGACATTAGTACATCAAGATGATATTTATTTAGCCAACTTTGCAGAAGAAACGTTAAGTGCTATTGCAGAGCATCCTGATAGCCTATTGCTTTTTAGTGATTATTTAGAAGTAGATAACAGTGCAAAACGTTATAAAGGTCTGTTGATATGGATTAAGAAGTTTTTGCTTTTTACTAACTACGGTGTTGGGAAGAGTATGTCAGGTGAGTTCAGAAAGCGTTTTTTGCTTGCTTTAAGTAATCCGATATGTTCACCGTCTGTTACATTCAACCGAGAGCTAATTGGCGAGTATACCTTTCCTGAAGAATACCGTTTTACGATTGATTGGGCAGCTTGGAAGGAATTTGCAAAAAAAGAAGGTGCTTTTACTTATATTTCTGAAGAGCTTCTTTTACATAGAATCCATCCAGATACTGAGACATCTTTAGGTATTCAAGATAATCGTAGATTTCAAGAGGATTTATCGCAATATCGTGAATATTGGCCAGAACCGATTGCACAGCTACTAAGCAGACTATTAAGTTTGTCCTATCATTTAAACAACGCATAAGCAAAACACGAATGGAATCGAATCTTTCTGTCATTATTGTCAATTACAACTCTGGGAAGTACTTAGCAGAGTGTGTAAAAAGCGTGCTTGCAATTGATAATGTTTCAGAGGTGATAGTTGTGGACAATGCATCCAGAGATGATAGCCTTGAACGCATAGAGGGGTTTCAAGATGAGCGATTACTTAGTGTTAGTAATGATAAGAATATTGGTTTTGCTGCAGCTTGTAACCAAGGGCTCGAGCTCACCCAACACCCCCTCATCCTATTCCTAAATCCTGACTGCCTCCTAGAAAAACAAAATCTAAACATCTTAATAGATGAACTAGTATCTGATAAGACTATTGGCATCGTTGGACCTTGCGTCATTAACCCTGACGGTAGCGAACAAGCTAATGCCAGACGCATGTTCCCACGTCCAAAGCAATCTTTTTTTAGAGCCTTTGGTTTGTCAAAGCTTTTTCCCAAGTTATTTAAAGATTATCTTTTAAACAACACCCCACTGCCACAAGAGCCAACAGAAGTAGAAGCTATTTCAGGTTCATGTATGTTGCTTAGGCGAGATGAACTAGTGAATTTAGGTTTTTGGGATGATAACTATTTCATGCACTGTGAAGACTTGGATTTGTGTATGCGCTATTGGCAATCAGGGCAGAAAATAGTCTTTGTGCCTGATGCTAAAGTCTTGCATCACAAGGGTATGAGTAGTCAGAAAGAGCCTGTAAGGATTCTTTGGAACATGCATCAGGGCATGTTGCGATTCTACGAGAAGTTTTATAAAGCGGAATACCCATTTCTTTTATGGTGGCTGGTGAAAGCTGGTGTCTATTTTAGATTTATGGCTTTAGCCTTGTTTAGTTATGTAAAGCGTTTGCGCCATGCCAAATGATATTAG
>CALGZD010000025.1 GCA_937934635.1 uncultured Deinococcales bacterium | reverse complement strand
ACGTCTATTAGTTCTGTAGGTGTTTGAGATTCACAGACTGCTTCTATACGTTCCTTATATGTTCCTAGAAAAGCTTCTGAAGTAATAAGTTCAGTGTTGAATTCTTTTTTATTGGCTAATGCTTGATATGTAGGATTACTTTCTAAAGTTTTTGCAACTTCTTGTGCTACAGCCCTTGCTCCTGCTGGTGTCCAGTGGTGGTCTTGCTTAAAATAAACAGCTTCTTCAGGGTCTAATGCTAAAAGGGGTGTTGCTAGATCTGGGGCGATAATGCCAATATCTCTTAATTCCTGAATGCCTTGAAGATAGCTTTCATAACCTTCTTGAAAAGGATAAGGGCGAGTATCTTCTAAAGCTTGGTGATGAATCATGGCTCGAGCTGGTAAAACTAGCATGACAAGCTGTGTGCTATTTTGTTCTTTTAAAACTTTTGCAAAGCGCTCCAAATAAGCTAAAGCATCTGGATGATTTAGATAATTTGTAACAAAATCATATTTTAAAAAAAGATAACCTGTATCACTCTGGTAGACCTCATCTATCCACCATAAAGACCGCGGTCCACGTTGCGTAATGTTTGGGTCGTCGATAGTGTTGTTTGGTGTAACTGCTTCACAAAGTGAAATCATTTCTATAGGTGTTGTTTGGGCAAGACTGTCTTGAGAACAGAAAAGTAGGATTACACTGATGGTGTAAAATAACTTGAGTAACTTTTTTGATGTTTTCGATTCTAATGTTAATTGTAATGTTAGTTGTGATTTCATAGGCTATCTCAGTAACTTTTTAGCTTAATTGCTTTAATTTAAGAACACTATAAGGTTTTTTGCGTTAAGTAGTGTGAGGTTGATTTTTATGAGAGATGTATCCTTTACGCCTATACAAATCGCCTATACAAATAGGTCAGATTTTATCTGGCAAAAATCTAAAACAAGGATTTATACAAGCTCTTCTACGATTAACTGACTCAAGTCAGTTAATCGGCAAGCTTCGTAACGAGTAGGAATGAACTCATTTAACATGGGTCAACATTATGTGGAAACGCTATCAGTAACTTCAGCAGTTTAAAACGAAGCAATATCACTCTAGCAATTCATATACAGCTTTATATGTCATAGGTGTAGCCTTAGTATCAAATCTCAAGGCTGCTCTATCATCAGTTACACCTTCATGCTCCCAAGCAACAAATTTATACGACTTTCCATTTAGGACTACCGATTCCTGTGCAGTGATTTGTCTTTGCACATGAGCAACTACATTACTTGTGAAAGGTGATTGTTTTGTTGTCACGTTGCTACTATCAACATAAGTTAAAGGAATACCTGATGGTTCACTTTGAAGAATTAAACTTGTCCTATTAGGCAGTAAATCGACACAACTTTGTCCAACTCTTGACTTACTATCTGTAGCCAACAAACACAACTCCATATAACCATCATCTTCATGTTGACGAATCAAAAAACTTCCACTTGATCCTGTAGTATCAACTGCAAGATGCGGATGGTCAAAATGCCGAAGGTTTGCAACCCATCTTAAGTTTTCAGGGCTTATAGTATTTCCATCTACATCTTTTGCACTACCAGAAAAGTTCACTCTCTCATTGTAGTTAAATTTATCTCCATCGTTGTGACTTGTAATTGTCCCAATAGGGAGGTTTTCATTATCTACTGAAGGTGGTTTAGTAAGTTCTCTGTTTGAGTAGATTATACGCTTTACCACACTTGTGCTCAGTGTAAAGTTTGGAGTGACTAAGTAAAGACTTCCATCTGGTGCAACAGCCATGCCCGTAAATTCAAAACGCTTCCGAGTTTCATCACCATCTCTTGCAAATACTGTATGTTTTACAGGATTATTACCTTCCTTAGTGACATACTCAATAGTACCAGCATTATAATCTCCAAAAAAGAAAACATTCTTGTATGCTTCAGGAAATTCGACTTTATCTGAAGCATCATTCACTTGAATCGTTGCTCCTGTGTAAAAAGCGCCACCTATAGCTGCTCCACCTCTACCTTTTCGGTTCCAAGCATAAACAGATGTTTGACTTTTTTCAGTTTTAAAATAGTCATTACAACGAACTGTATTTTTATATTGAGACTGTAGCTCTGGACCTTCATAGCAAGGCCAACCCATATCTGCCCCAGCAGCTATACGATTAATTTCTTCCCAAGTGCCCCAACCAACATCCCCAACCCAAGGTCTCCCTGTTTGTGGATGAATGCTAAAGCGAAAAGGATTTCGCAAACCAAAACTGTAAATTTTAGAGCGGTTACTATTTGGGTTACCATCCCAAAATGGATTATCAGGTAAGCCTTCACCTGTCAGTGCATCAACCCGTAAGATTTTTCCAGCGAAGCTATCTAAATCAAAACTTCTATATGCTCGGCTATCTACACGACTATCGGTCGCACTATCTCCTTGTGTGATGAACAGTGCTCCATCTGGACCAAACCCTATACTTCCAACCGTGTGTGTTACTGCATCTGCTGGTAAGCAATCTGGAATTGTTGCTGCATTTGGTCTTCCACCAACATGGCAACTCCAATTTTCAGAATCATCAGCAGCAATTGAAGCAGGGTTTCCAATATTTTCCCAAGTGCTGTTTTTTCCAATGAGTATTACTCTACTACCAGGTAGCTCTTTACTATAGTTTGTTGAGGCATCGGCCGTCACACGCATTAAGCGTCCAACACGTTGTGCTTCGCCATCTCTACCTCGCTGGTCGTCACTATCAGACGCATTAGCAAAGTTGGCTGTTTCAGGAGGATCATAAGTAAACAGAAGATAAATGTAAGGCGTATTTGGAAAGTCTGGATGTGCACGAACACTCATCAAACCACGATCCCTACTACCATTCACAATGCCTGTAATGTTCATGAAAAGAGGCGGATTATCTCCCCTATAGTCTTGGTCAAACAACCAGACTTTGCCTTGTTTACCACCAATTAGTATACGTCCATCAGATGTAAAACTGATATCGGTTGGTAATTCCACGCCAATATCCAACTCTTCTAGTTGAAAGCCGTCAGGGAGGTCTACAAAATCTGTAGTAGGTGGTTCAAATTGGTCAATGAGATCGCGGATATTACCACAACTGGTAAGTAGGAGTATAAGCAGTAGGTAGAAGATTGGTTTTTTCATAATGTTTATTGATAAAATTGGGTGTTGAAGATTATGTGGGTAGGGCTCGAGCCCCACACTCACCCTAACTATAAGGCGCTAACCATAAGCACTACCGAGAAAAATACCCCCTCAGCGCTTGTAAATTAGTGCTTGTTACACTAAATGTTACATTCACCATATGAGCAGTAGATAACAAATCTTCTAACATCTTCCATATTGTATATTGACCAATTCATAAGTCCCTTGCTAACATGACCTCTGCTTACTTGCCGAGATGGCGGAATTGGTAGACGCAGTAGATTCAAAATCTACCGACCGTGAGGTTGTGAGGGTTCGAGTCCCTTTCTCGGCACCAACTTTAAAGAACAAATTTTTTTAAAATACCCAATGTTTTTCGGAGAATCTATATGTTTATTATTTACTGGCTAGTTTTAATCCTCTTTATACTGCTTTCCTTACTACTATCAGGCATCATCTTGCTTCAAGAACCAAAGCAAAGTGGTCTTGGTGACGCCTTAGGTGGCGGCGGTGGTGGCGGAGAGAGTTTCAGCGGCGGTGGCGGTGTTACTAGTGGTCTCCATAACCTAACAATTTGGTTAGGCATCACTTGGGGTGTGCTTGCACTATTATTAGCGCTTTTACCAAGAGCCTAAAAACAAACCAACACTAAAAACAAGAATTTACTAGATACCTGAGGATGAATACCTTAGGTATTTTTTTGTTAGGCATTTTTATTGTTGTGGTCTTACAAATAACAATATTCCTTGGGTGCGTCCCATCCAAGGTTGGAAAGAGAGTTAACGCAAATAGAAGTTTTTTCGCTTTTTGAAAAACTTCCCTTTTTGAAAAACTTCTCTTTTTGAAAAACTTCCAAGGTGCGTCCCTACTAGAGTTGAATATCAGATTATTTCTTTAGATATACCTTCAACCTTTAGCGGGACGCACCCATATTCCTTTTGTTACCTAGGTCAAATACTGCATATGCGTTTAATGTGTATGTGTGATTTGAATCTTAGTTTATCCCCCATCGAATACATATACCTAACTTTCTCATCAAAAATTTGACTGAGTCTAAGGTATAGAATGTTAAGATATAACGTGATATGATTTAGTCAAATCAAAATTAGAATTGGAGGCAATAAACATAATGCGTAAAGTTTTAGTATTATTATTTTCCCTTGCAGTAGCCAGCTTGGCTTTTGCACAACCTTTTGTTAGTTCAGAAATTGATGCACCTACAGCAATTTCAGGTGGTTCAATTAATGAATATATGTTCAGTGATTTAGATACACTGAACCCTATCATTAATAGCAGTGCTTCAGGTGCAGCTATTGGTGGTCTTTATGGTGGTCCAGGCGTAGTATTTCGTGACTGGTCCGGCACAAGAGCTTATACCAATGCAGATGGTGAATATAACCTAGCATGGGCAAAGTCGATTGAAGAGACTGTTCCTAATCGCGAATTTATCATTACTGTTCGTGAAGGCTGGAAATGGTCAGATGGTGTAGAGATGACTGTTGATGACATTATTGCTGGTCATACAATTATTGCAGATCCAGAAGTGGAATCTAATAGTTATAGTCTTACATATGTTGACGTTGGTGGTCAGGAAACACCCATAACACTAGAAAAAATTGATACTTATTCATATAAAGTGAATATCCCTGGTGATGTTATCAATGCAGTTGTTAGAACAAATATTGCTACTATTCCTGCACACATCTTTATGCCTGTTTATGAAGCTGAAGGTGCCGAAGGTATCAAAGCTATGTGGGGTATTGACACAGATGTAAATGAAATCGTTTCTGGTGGTCCTTATTTAATTACTGAGTACCGTCCTGGTGAGCGTATCTCTTTCAAAAAGAACCCGATGTATGGCGAATTTGTACAAGCTGCAGATGGTTCAGCACTTCCAGGTCCAGATGCATGGACGGTAACAATTGTAGAAGATCAAAATCAAATTCTTGCTGCAGCAGTTACTGGTCAAACAAGTTTCTACTATCCAGGTACACTGGATCAGGTACGTGGTGTTTCTGAAGCCATTAACAGTGACTCAATCGGTGGTGAGCTTCTTGCTAACCTAGGTCCTGGTAAACTTGTTGATTTTGTTACTTATAACTTCAACTCTGAAAGTGCATGTAAGCGTGAGCTTTTTAGAGCTGTAGAATTCCGTCAAGCAATCGCAATCATGATTGACCGTGAAGCACTTGTAGAGGCTGCACTTGGTGGTCTTGGTTTTGGTGCCGTTGATTATCGTAGTGAAGCTGTTGCACCATTTGTTTCTGACAATGCACCTTTCGAGTTTAATCCTGAAAAAGGTCAAGAAATGCTAATGGCACTTGGCTATAGCGAACTCGATGACAATGGTGTTCTTACTAATCCAGATACAGGTTGCCGTGTAGAATTCACATTACAAAGCAACTCTGGTAATGAGCGTCGTGCACAATCTGCACAGGTTATTGCTCAAACACTTGCACCATATGGTGTAGACATAACTGCTCGTGAAGTTGACTTCGATACTTGGGTTAACTCAATTGTTGGTACAAATGTTGACTATGAAGCAGCTGAAAACAAGCGTTCTGTTGACTATGATGCACAAATTTGGGGCTTAGCTGGTGGCGATATTGATGATCCATCATTCTCAAATGGTCTACGCATCGGTGCTAACTTAAACTCATGGAACAAGAGTGCAACAGATGTAGAGCCATGGGAACTTATCATGGAACGTTTAGATAAAGACATCGAAGCAGAACTTGATCTAAATGAACGTATCGCAAAATATAAGAAGCAAATGGAATATGCTCGTGAGTATCTACCAATGACACCACTCATTAGCCCTGCTTTCCACTTTTATCATAATATGGGTAATGTATGGGATGAAGACGTAATGGGTTCTGTAACAATCGAATCTCCATATCGTCCTGGTAACTCTAGATCTAGCTTGCTTGCTGAGTAATTCTTTAAGTAATTAACATTAACTAATATTGAAAAGGGGAGGTTTTGAAACAAAACCTCCCCTTTATTTGGTTTTCATTCTTTATTTGACACAAATATATTTTGCTAATGCTTAGTATTTAAGATTATGGGATAGCTGTAAGAGCATTTTGCGTTATCATCGCCTATATTTAGATAATCATTTTATTTTTTAAGCTATTGAAGGAATAAGTCGTGACCTCATATATAATACGAAGATTAATCAATTTGATACCCACATTTTTATTGGCAACCTTTATAACTTGGATTATTATTGAACTAGCACCTGGTGACTTTGCAACACAATTTGCCTTTGACCAAGTTGATGAAAACAAAGAAGACCGTATGCGTGAGCTTTTAGGGCTTAATCTGCCTTGGTGGCAACGCTACTTTGTCTGGTTAAAAAATCTATTTGTCGATTTTCACTGGGGCACTAGTATGATGTCAAAAGGTGATGTAACTACCCTTGTCATACCAAGAATCGAAAATAGTATGATACTTCTGCTGCCTGCTACAATCATTAGTTATTTAATTGCTATTCCAATAGGCGTGTACTCAGCAGTCCGTAAATACTCTATCGGTGACCGTCTTTTAACCGTATTTAGTCTAATTGGACTGGCGATACCAAATTTCTTCTTTGCGCTTATTGTTGTTGCACTACTAGTACAATACTTTCAAGCAACAGGTTCATTCTTGTTACCAACAGGTGGCATGACAAGTCAAACTTTTGCTGATATGACACGTTGGCAACAACTGTTAGATATAGGTTGGCATCTTATAGCACCGATTGCTGTTGTTACCCTGTCTAGCTTGGCAGGTCTAACTCGTGTTATGCGCGGGCAAATGCTAGAAGTCCTTGGACTAGATTATATCCGTACTGCAAAAGCAAAAGGATTAGCAGAAAAAGTTGTCAATTACAAACATGCCTTTAAAAATGCAATACTTGTTATTATTGCAACAATTGGTGGAATACTTCCTGGTGTCCTATTAGGTGCAGGTACTGTTGAGTATGTCATGGGTTGGCCAGGGCTGACACCACTCTTTATCAGAGCATCATTTGCTCAAGATGTTTATGTTGTTATGGCAGTGATTACCTTTGGCGTTATTCTGATTATGATTGGTAATTTGCTAGCAGATATTGCATTGGCATTTGTAGATCCAAGGATTAGGTATTGATATGTCAAGTTCAACACTAGGTAAAAAAACTCAATCTCAAGTAGAAACAAAAAATCTAGAAAAAGAAGTAAAAGGTACGAGTTCAGCTTCTATTGCTTGGCAGCAGTTTCGCAAACATCCAATGGCTCAAGTCGCCCTCTGGATCTTAGGCATTTTATATTTCCTTTGTGCCTTTGCAGATTTTTTTGCACCCTATCCAGAAGCATCTATCAATCCAAAAGCAACCTTCCAACCACCATCACAGGTACATTGGCGAGATGCTGATGGCAACTTTACAAGACCTTTTATTTATGAAATGAAAAACACACTGGACCTTGATCCTGACTCACCAACTGCTTATCAAAAAATATGGACTGAAGAAACAGATACAGCTTACCCAATCAACTTTTTTGTTAACCGCACAGGTCTCCGCGAAAGCTATGTTCCATTTCCTATCAATTTAATTCCTGTGGCTATCCGTAAACCTCTAGGTAATTCCATGGGTCTTAAAGCACCAGGTACTTTGCACCTTTTTGGTGTAGATAGTCCAGGAGATAAAGCACGTGTACACCTATGGGGTACAGATGATGTAGGCGCAGATATCTTCGGTAAAATTCTCTTTGGTGGACGTATCAGCTTGACTATAGGTATCTTAGCCAGCCTAACGTCTATTTTACTTGGTATGATTCTTGGTGGCATTGCTGGTTATTTTGGTGGATTCTTGGATGAAATCATTATGCGTATAGAAGAAGCACTTTCCGCTATTCCAGGTATCTTTTTACTCCTACTACTCTCCAGTATCTTCTATCCACTAAACTGGCCACCGACCTATGTATTCATGGCCATCATTGTTGCTCTAAGTTTCACAGGCTGGGGTGGCATAGCACGATCTATTCGTGGGTTAGTACTTTCCTTAAAAGAACAGGAGTTTACGCTTGCGGCTAAATCACTAGGTGCATCCACACCACGAATTATCTTTAAACATTTGTTACCTCAAACACTCAACTATATCGTCGTTGTTGCAAGTCTTGCAATTCCAGGTTTTATCCTAACTGAATCAGTACTAAGCTTTTACGGATTAGGTATTCAGTCACCTGCAACAAGTTGGGGACTTATGCTCAGTACAGCTCAAAGTTTTGCAGGAGTAACAAGTTTGACTGACCGTTGGTGGGTATATATTCCAGGTCTTTTCATATTCATTGCAGTTATTACTTGGAACCTTTTTGGTGATGGCTTGCGCGATGCACTTGATCCACGCAGCAGAAAATAACCTCAAGACTTTATTGAAAAGATTCAAAAGCCATCTACAAAACAGATGGCTTTTTCTTTTGCT
>CALGZD010000024.1 GCA_937934635.1 uncultured Deinococcales bacterium | reverse complement strand
ATCAAAAATAGAGAAAGTCCGCATTTTTTAAGATGCGGACTTTCTCTATACGGAACTATACTTCCCCCTTTTCTAAAGGGGGACCGAGGGGGATTCCGCTACAAATTCACAGCAAAAAACGCTAACAACTCATCCCAAGCTTTCTGCTGCACAGGGTCTTCTGCAATGGTTTCAACTGATTGCACAAAAGCGTGACCTTTGTCTGCGTAGATACTAATCTGATTTTCGATACCAGCATCTGTGAGTGCAGTTTCAAAGCTATTGACTTCTTCAACTGGAATCGATTGGTCGGTTTCACCAAAGATGCCCAAAACAGGTCCTGGGAAAGCTTTCAGTGTTTCACTTTCTGTAATAAGTCCACTTCCATAAAATATAGCTGTAGCTGCTAAGTCAGGATTTTCCAAACTATAGTGCATGGCAGCACTTCCACCAAAGCAGAAACCCATGACAGCGACACGACTGCTATTAACATCATCTTGTTGGCTTAGCCATGCATATGTAGTAGCAAGGTCAGTATTGATTTCATCTCGCTCTTTACGGAGTGTTTGCCAGATAGCTCTGACTAACCAGCCTGTTGTGTTGCCACGCATAGCATCTGGTGCTACGACTACATAACCTTCGTCAGCGAGGGCTTGCGCTTTAGCAGTGATGCTTTCCTTCAAGCCCCAAAATTCATGCACCATGATTACCGCAGGGTAGCCGCCTTCTGGCATCGGTGTAGTGGCGCTAGGACGTGCAACGAATGCACCAACATCAACGGCACTTGCGCTTGATGCGGGTAGTGTTTGCGAAATGAGTGTTTCAACTTTATTGCGATTGACCCATGCATCTATCGGGACGCTCAGTGCTAATACAACGATTAGACAAGCAATCGCAGCGAGTAGCCATAAGACAGTTCTCAAAATTAGTTTTGCAATTCGATTCATAAATGCAGCATAACCATATAGATTAGGTCAATTCCGTAAGCAGGAAACATTTGTGCTGGTATCTTTCTTAACGACTTTGAAAGATTGAACATGGCATCATGAAGAGGTGATTGCAATTATCGGGGCAGGTGCAGCAGGATTAGCAACTGCCTACCATCTACAAAAACAAGGTCTTCCTTTTACTATTTTTGAAAAAGAAGGTGCTGGTTCTACTTGGGGCAAGCACTACCGTGGGTTAAAGCTGCATAGCTTAAAGCAGGTATCTGCGTTGCCAGACTTAGCAATGCCAAAGGAGTATCCACCCTTTCCTTCTGGTCCAGAAATGAAGGAGTACCTTGAATCCTATGCTGAGCATTTTAAATTTCCGATTGAGCGTACAGAAATCACAGCTATTGAGTTTAGAGAAAATGAAAAGCTTTGGGACTTACACAGTAGTTCAGGTGTGCATCAAGCAACCATCATTGTGATTGCTACAGGGATTTGGCACAGTCCAAAATCGCCTAGTGATCTTGAGCAGCAGCTTGCTAAATTTGCAGGGGAACAGTTACAAGCAAAAGATTACCGCCAGCCTGAAGATGTTTCTGGAAAAAGTGTGCTGGTAATTGGTGCTGGTAATAGTGGTGCAGAGATTGCAAGTCAACTTGCTCAAGCTGGTCGGGAGGTTAGCATTTTGGTGAGGGATGGCTTGCTTGTGTTGCCTTATCCGAAGAGTTGGGTGGGCTCGAGCCTAACCGCGACCATCCTCAGAACCCTCCCTCCTGCTATATCTTCCACCTACCTAAAAAGCACCCGCAAAGGCTACCCCGAACTAGGTCTACCGCTACCCACAAAAAAAACAGCCCTAGAAGCCTACCCCGTCATTAGTGAAGACTTCATACCGTTAGTCAGGCAAGGCAAAATCCGAGTAGTCAAAGGCATTCGGAATATCTCTGGAAAAGAAATCACCTTTGGTGAAAGCAAACACCAAAACCCACAGCGTTTAGCAACAAACACCATCACTACAGAACTCATAGATAGCATCATCTTAGCAACAGGTTACCGAGGCAACTTTAGTGCCTTTAGCAAGTACCTTGAAAGCAATGAACGAGGTTTTCCCATTTTAGAAAACTACCAATCTACACTAAATAAACAACTCTTTTGCGTAGGCTATGATTACCCCGCAACCGAAGCTTGGTTACAAGCTATTAAGCGTAGTAGTAAAGAAGTTGCACATGACATAGATAGATGTCTTAAAACTATCGGTTGACATTTTTAGGAGACCCATGAAGCTAACACTTAGAACACTTCTCTATTTTTTTATCGTATTTCTATTACCTGCATGTACATTTGCCCAACAAGATGCCCAGCAAGATACTAAGCAAGATAATCAGAAAGAGAGTACAGCTCAAGCTACTCAAACTTGGCAACTAGACTATTCAGCACAATGGTTAAGCTCTATAGATTCAAAGCTTTATAGCATAGATAAGCTTGGTTCCATCACTGAATTAGATGTGGATTCTGGAACAGTTCAAACTGTAGCAACTGCACATGAACGCAGCTTCTTAACGAGTTGTAACAACACTTTAGTCTATGTTGATACAAACAGTAGACTAAACGCACTCAACGGATTCAACAGCTCGATAGAAGTAGCACCGTTTAGTATGCCTACTTGTTTAGAAAGTGATAACTTAAAGGCAGGGCACTTAAAAACTGGGCACTTAAAAACTGGATACATAGTAGTTGTGGATACTACTGGTGATTTAATACTAGTAGATGATCAAGGTGAGAGTGTAAGCCGTTTACCGCTAGATGCACTACGAGACGCCCAACTGCGCCAAGCAGATGTAGATAGAGATGGCAGCAATGAAATTATCGTATTGACGCAACCAACAGAGCGATATGGACACGGTGTACTTGGTGACCGAACAGAAGCTGAGAGTATAACTGTAGTGGATAGCAAAAGCTGGACAGTGAAAGCAAGCTTTGAGCTACCTGAACCTTTTGTGTTTGAGCAACTGCGAGCTGAAGCTTTAGATACAGGTACTAAGACGTTAATCTTGGGTACACGTGCTTCAAGGCAGACAGGCGCTGGTGTGATTGCTTTAGAACTGCAAGATAATGAGCTTGTACAAGTAGGTGAAGCAGGCGTGATTGGCTTAGGTAATCGCTGGCTCAATCTGTTTGATGTTGCCAATGGCGAAGCTTATGCTATCAAAACACCACATATTGGCGGACCATTGCAACGCTATAGTTTTGTTGAAGATGAATTACAATTGCGCTCACAAACTGTAGGAGTTACAAATCACAGGATTGGTGATAGGAATCTTGATTTGGCAGTTTTAATAGAAAACAGTGATAACACGACTTTGTTTGTAGCACCACAGTATGACCAGAAAACTTTAGAAGCTTTTAGCTGTGTACGTGGGGAGATGTGTGAAAGTCAGTGGACATACAAAATGGACAACTTTTTGACGAGCAATATTTTGGTACAAGAGGTTGGTGACACGGTTTATGTTGCAGCAGCGGATCAAGGCGGAAAGCTTTACTTGATTGATATAAATTGGCATTTACATTAATATAGCACTCTAGGATATAGGTGCTACATTTTGAATATAGATACTATATTTTAAATTATGTCTTCATGTTGCAAGAAAGCGATTCTTATCTTAATTGGTCTGCAACTATAACAAGGTACTATGTAGTGTGTAGCACTTAACTTTTAAATCGCCATAATACCCACAGCATTGATGAATGATTTAACTCAAATTGGTACTACTATGCTTTTAAGGGTATATTGATAATTTTTCTAGCTGTCATACTAAGCTGAAAGATAAAAGTCATAATTACATTGTTATTTATTTTGTCACTTATTTCGCCACTTATTTCGCCAAAGGAAGCAAAAGATAAGCACGTTCTGACCTATGATTATTCTTAGCATTATGATTATGACATTCTTGATTCATTTTGGTATTATGCTAAATCAATAAATTGCTGTCTAATTGACGCATGAGGTGTTAGCTTGTTTTGTGTAGGTGGAAGAAGGGAAGATAAGTGCTAAGGAGAAGGTGTAGTAGGCAAGCTACTAGGGTTTTTAGCACTTGAACCAGTATATTACATAATCACACAATGTCTGCTACACCTTTTTATTTTTTTCTAAAATTCACAACATATTCTGAGTAGTACTAAGATAATTGACGTTGTATTGTCGGCAAT
>CALGZD010000023.1 GCA_937934635.1 uncultured Deinococcales bacterium | reverse complement strand
CACAGGCTAGAGCGATTCGCCTATCTGGTGAGCTACGTGCACTTAGAGATGCATTCCGTGCAGGTACAGCTAACCAAGCAGAATTTAATGCAAAGCAGCTCGAGCTGCGTCAAGCACAAGGTGAAGTTGCTAGCATTGTTGGTGCTCAAGGTACTTATACTGTTCAAGAAGGCGACACACTAGGTAACATTGCAACGTCTTTCTACGGTAACTTCAATCGTTACACAGATATTGAAGAAGCAAATAGTTACATTACACAAGGTAATCCAGACTTGATTTACCCTGGCTTCGAACTTGTTATTCCTTAATAAGTTCTAGCCTTAAAGTCTAATAGCTTGCAAGTCTAATAGCTTTCAAGTCTAAAAAATTAAGCGAGTGAGGTTTTTGCCTCACTCGCTTTTTTGTATTTCTACTGTATTTCTACTGTATTTCTAGCGTATTCTTTGGTTTAGGAGTATTTAGGCATTTTGTGTAAATTCAATATAAGAATCAAGCTTTTCAAGTGCTTTACCACTGTCCATGATTTCAGCAGCAATTTGTACACCTTCTTTGATGTCTAGTGCTTTGCCAGCAACATACAACGCTGCTCCAGCATTCAACTGAACAATGGCACGTTTTGCTCCAAGGATTTCTCCGCTGATTACTTTGCGAATGGTCTTAGCATTTTCTTCAGGACTACCGCCTAAAATGTCATCAAATGGATAGCTATTCAAACCAGCATCTTCGGCAGTTAGGGTATAGTTTGTTACTGTGCCGTCTTTAATCTCACTGATGGTGTTTTCTGCTGATACACAAAGTTCATCTAGACCATCTCCATGTACGACAAGCGCATGTTCTACACCTAGACTACCTAAAACCTCAGCAAGGGTAGAGGTGAGTTTTGGGTCATAGACACCCATAAGTTGTCTTGTGGCACTCGCTGGATTGGTAAGAGGACCTAAAGAGTTAAAGATTGTTCGAGCTTGTAAATCTGCACGAACAGGTGCGACAAAGCGCATGGCGGGGTGGTGTGCTTTTGCATAAATAAAAGCTACGCCAATATCTTCGATACACTTACTTACTTGCCCAGTATTTAGGTCTAAGTTAACGTTTAGGGCTTCGAGTACATCTGCTGAACCTGATTTTCGGGTGACACCACGGTTACCGTGTTTAGCAATCTTGACGCCTGCTGCTGCCACCACAAATATAGTTGCAGTACTGATGTTAAAGGTGCTGATGCCTGTGCCACCAGTACCTACGATGTCAAGCAGTGGCTCATTCACATTTGGTAGGACTTTAACAGCTCGACTACGCATGGCTTCTGCAAAACCTGTTATTTCTTCTACTGTCTCGCCACGCACACGCAAGGCTGCTAGCAGGGCAGAAGCTTGCATTTGGCTCAGTTGACCATCCATAAGGTAACCAACAACTTCTTTTGCTTCATTGCGATTAAGTGTTTCGCCTTCGAAGATTCTATTTAATAGGGGTGCAATTGATATTTCGGTATTTTCTGACATATATCCTCACTTATATATCCGCACTTAAAGACTCCGCACTTAAAGACATGGAAAGCCAAATATGTGTAGCTTTAAGTCTATATCTTAAGATCTAGTAATTTGAGTTGTGATAAAGGAAAGAGGTAAAACGTTTTCCAAACAATTAATATTTATACGAGTTTAGACACGATTGAACTATATTGAGCTACGCCATCGTCCTAACCACAACCTTGTTTTGGAAAAGATATTCATGACTAAGAGTATACATGATTTTGTTCTGAGGTCAAGATTTTTGCCTTTGAAATGTTTGGCTACGTCTTGCTGCGAGCGCACCGTCCAGATAGGCCTTTTCGTAGAGGATAGTTGCTGAGTTTTTAAAAACTATTGTTATTAAAGGATTAAAAATAAATTGTTTAAATCCTAAGAGTAAAGGATGTACACCTAACCTGAAGGCAACAGAGGAAGGTAGTTTTTTTGAGATTACTAGAGCGTTGTAGCCTGCGCTGAAAGCCTTATCTGTGTTCTTAGCAAGAGCAGGGTCTGGACCAATGTGTGTTGTTGATGCCTCGGGAAGTGCTAAGAAATCTAAACCAAGTTGCTTTAATTGGTAACCTAGTAGAATATCTTCTCCACCATAGCCTTCAAGGTTTTCATCAAATCCATTGATAGTGTCGATGGCTTGCTTAGGAATACTTGTATTAGCACCGTTGGTATTGCCATAGTTAACTTGTCTTGGTTGCCAACTTGTTTTGGTATCACCATCTACAAAATGGATTGCTCCTATATATACGGCTTGGCGCTTTTCTTGGTTTTCAAAATGTAAGCGAAGTGTATTTTTCGCAGGTATGCAATCATCATCTGAAAAGTAGATAGTGTCGCCCTGTGCTTCTTGGATGCAAGCATTTCTTCCTTTTGATATACCTATATTTTCAGGAAACATAAGACATTGAATGTGATAGGGAAGTGTAAGTGTGTCTATTTTGTCTTTGAGATGCTTATCCCCATCATTAAACCCAATAACGATTTCAAAAAGTGTTTTGTCTAAATCACAGTTTTTAAGTGCTTCAAGTTTTTCTAAAAGGCTGTCTGCACGGTGAAAACTAAGCGTTATGATGCTTAGTTTTATTGTTGATTGAGAAGAAGTATTGTTTAGGGCAGTAGCTATAATGGTAGCCATAGGTATTAGTTTAACAGGTCTGTAGTGTTTGGGAGCTAATCAAAGGGTGTGCCCGAAATGTAAGGGTACATCAGCTATAAGGCTTTAAGATGTTTTTGTAGCGAAGCGTTATGAACTAAGGTTCATGCATAAACTCTGAGGTGTGTCTGCATCGGATATTCAAAGCATTTTTCATAAATCTAAATAGTACTCCCTAAATATACGGACACACCCCTAATCAAACAAAGCACTCTAGCGTTTTTATGGGTTTTGGGTACTATGACCTATGGAAGATATGAAGGTGGCGCTAAAAGCTGCGCTTGAACAAGCTGTTATTGCTCTAGGTGCAGATAGTAGTGCAGATAATGTCGATATACCCGTGCAAGACGTTCCCGATAACAAATCAGGTGATTACGGCAGCCCTGCTGCTTTTGCTTTAGCAAAAAAGCTTAAGAAAAATCCTGTTGAAATCGCTAATGGCATCATTGCTAATTTGAAGTTACCAAGTGGGATAGCTAGTGTGGAAGCAGTAGGACCTTACATCAACTTTCATGTAGATCAATCTGCTTTCGTGCAACAAGTTATTGCTAGCAACTTGCGAGCTGAACCACGTGGGCAAAAAATGATTGTTGAGCACACATCGGTAAACCCAAATAAAGAAGCACATGTAGGTCATTTGCGAAATATTGTTCTTGGTGATTCTATCGCTAGAATCCTCAAAGCTGATGGCTACGATGTGGAAATCCAGAATTACATAGATGATACAGGTAGACAAGCTGCTGAGTCGCTCTTTGCGATTGACTATTTTGATGCTAACTACGATGGTTCCAAGAAGTATGACCACTGGTTGGGCGAGCTGTATGTTGAGCTGAATAAAGTTAAAAACACGGTGAGTGAAGAGGAACAAGAAAAAATCGAAGCAGGTGTTGTGGAGATTATGCATCGCCTTGAAAATGGTGAGCTCCGTGATAAAGTTATCGAAATCCTCAATGCAAACCTAGAAACCTATTGGTCACTTGGTGCTGAGTATGACTTACTTGTTTGGGAGTCTGATGTAGTTGATTGTGGCTTTATGGATGCAGGACTTGCTATCTTAAAAAATAGTGATTATGTATCCACGCCAAGCGATGGTAAATTTAAAGATGCGCTTATCATGGATGTATCTGAGTTTATTCCAGGTCTTGAAGAATCAAATGTTGTGCTTGTCCGTAGTAATGGTAATGCTATGTACGTTTGTAAAGACATTGGCTATCATCTCTGGAAAGTTGGCGCACTAAAAGGCTTAAAAGCTGAACGTTTTGCCGAACAGCCTTCAGGAAAAGTTCTTTATACAAGTAGCTCTGCTGGGGTTGAAAGCCTAGATGACCAGTCTTTTGGTGGTGGTGTTAAAGTTGTAAATATTATTGATATCCGCCAAAGACACCCGCAAGAGATTGTTAAGACTGCGCTAAAACTTGCTGATGATGCACGGGTTAAAAACCACAGTGCAGATGTACACCATCACTTAGCTTATGAAGTTGTAAAGCTTGAGGGCGAAGACATGAGTGGGCGTAAAGGTATTACGGTTGCTATTGATACGGCTTTAGAAGGTGCTATCGAACGGGCAAAAACAACCATTCAAGAAAAAAATCCTGACTTAGCTAATAGTGATGAGATAGCTAGACAAGTTGGTCTTGGCGCACTACGTTTTGGCATGATTAAGAGTGAAGCTACGAGGATTATTGATTTTCGTTGGGAACAGGCACTAAATTTACAGGGTGATTCTGCGCCATACATTCAATATGCCCATGCAAGGGCTTGTAGTATTTTGCGAGCAACCGAAGGTGTCGATATTAGCAAAGCTGATTGGTCAAAAGTTGGTGACTTAGAACTTGGTCTAGCTAAAATGATTGCTAAAGTACCAGAAGTGATAGCGAGTGCTGCAAGAGAGTTTGCTCCGCACATTGTTGCACAGTACGCCTTGGAATTGGCAACAAGTTGGAACAGTTATTTTAATCATAAAGATGAAAATGGCAATCCAGATACAAGAGTGTTGGATTCTGAAGAAGGCTTGAAAGAAGCACGTGTAGCCTTAGTTATGAAAGTACGTGATACTTTGGCTTATATGCTTGATGTTTTAGGGATAGCAGCACCACAAGAAATGTGACTCACTATTTTTATTGACGATAATTTGAGGGTGAGTTTAGCTCATCCTCTTTTTTTATCTGTTATGTAAGTAGTTGTTTTGAAAATCTTCGAGAGCTAAATGATCGATCTTTAGAAGCTCTAACTCTGTAAGCATGTCTGACGTATAGATTTGTTTTAAATGCTCAATCGCAGATGCTGTACCATCACTAGTATAGAAGAAATGCTGTGCAGCACGGTCATCTTGAATATAAGGATAGGCTGCTAGCAGAATGTCTTCTGCTTGTTTCCATAAGCTTGCCATATATGCCACGGTGTTCTCTTGTGACTGAATGTTTGTGTATGCATCAGGATAGTAAAGCCTTGAAGATTTCAAATAAGCCTGTAAGTACAGCATAAAGTTGACCATGCCATCAATTTGAAATTGGCTGTAGTTCAGACTTTGTGGTGTAGATGGATTTTGTTTTCTGGCTAAGTGTATCCATGCCTCACCTGTATATGCTGACAGCTCATCTAGTAGACTAGATAGTGTGTTCTTGTGAACATTTGGATTGGCAGATATGTAAATGCTATAGCGTTCACTGCGTTGGAGCGTGGCAGGAACAGTCTGGTTGATAATGTTTATAGATGGTGTTTCACCAACTTGTAAATTTGTCTCGAAAACATTTCCGATTAAAAAGTATTTTCGTTTATTGCGTGGTTCACATTCTCGGCTAAGTATGCGGTTCAGGTGATGGTTGCTTTCATGAATTGCAGTTTCAAGATAATTGCCAGAGTTGAGCCATTGTTTTACTTTGTCAGTGGTGTATTGGTAAATCTGTGAGGCATGTTCTGAATCGAATTGGTATAGCTCGGTATAGGTACTGTCAGTACTGTTTTGGGTAACAGGTAGTGTTGAAAGACAGTGATTGGCAGTTTTTGCTTGAACTATAACTATAGGTGGTTGTACAGTTTGTGTTTGAGCAGTAGAAAACAATATTCCTATAGACAAAACTATCAGAACAGTTTGAAGCGTATATAGCTGTGGCATAGTCACTAGTTATAGCGGTGGATGATGAGCTACAAAACATATCTTTATAAGCTTTGTGAGCTTTATATTTTACGGTTTACCAGATTTCGTGTATCGACTTGCGTAATCATTGATTTAATCAGCTTTACTTCAAACAATACATACGAAATCGGAAGCCTTCTATATTTCGGATTGCAAATGTGCAGTATCGTTAACGGTTGAGAGGATGGTATTTGTATCAGAAATCAGTAGTTTGCAAATGCTGGTGTTATTAAGCCTGAAGTGCCATGCGTACATTGAACCTTTACTTGCTTCAGTTAGGCTTCCAGTGAAGAGTTGCAAGAGTGCTGCGATTAGTCCACCATGTGCAAAGGCAGCAATGCGACCATGTTTTGGCAGGGATTCAAGCCAGTCTTTTCCTCTTGCAGATAAGTCATTGCGAGATTCACCGCCTGATACTTTTTGGTCAAAAGGACCTAAAAACCAAACTCTACATTCTGCTTGCTCTTCATCTGATAACTCTGAGATAATTCTACCTTCAAAGTCACCAAGGTTGATTTCACGGATACGTTTTTCAGGAACTATCTCTAGGTTTTTGCCTTCAAGTGCGATTTCAGCAGTATTAAATGCTCGTTCTAAATCAGAAGCATAGACTTTGTCGAAGTGAACGTTCTTGAGTCTTTTGTTGAGTCGTTTTGCCTGTTCTTTACCTAAGTCACTTAGTGGTGAATCGCTTATGCCTTGAATTCTTCGTTCTGCGTTCCAAGTGGATTGTCCGTGGCGGATGAGCCAAAGTTCTAGGTGGTTTTCTGGAGAGTCATACATGATTGTGCCCCTTTCAAGGTTGGTCAAGATGTTTAGGATAAATAGAAGTTTTGAAAAACTTATAAGATGTGTCAACTTCAATTAGTTAGTAATTACTATGGCTGATAATCCACCTTTGATTAGACACAACTGTCATACATAGCCTATCATGTCAACTTGATTTGAAATTTTGTTTTAAGCTACCTTGTCCAGATCCTAATTGTCTACTTGCGCCTGCTTCGATAGCTTTTTGTAAGAAGTCTTTACTAGCTTTAAAAGCATCAAATAAATCCAAACCTTTAGCTAAGTACACGGCTAAAGCTGCGCTGAGGGTGTCACCTGAACCATGTGTATTTTTTGTGTCTATAGCTGAACCATATAGCCATAGTGAGTTATCATGACTTAGTAAATAATCAGCAGCTTTAGCTTCTT
>CALGZD010000022.1 GCA_937934635.1 uncultured Deinococcales bacterium | reverse complement strand
TTAGGGCGATGGATATTACTACTGTTTTTATTTGCCAGCACCACACTTGGACTGGTAATAACAGGCATATTGCAGATAGAACACTTTAGCTTTACATCAAGCCTGATAGCTGTGTTGTGCTATATCAGTGTAGCGGGGTGTGTTTACAAGGCTCGAGCCCTCCCCCTCTTCAAACTTAGCCTAGTTCTACTTATAGCCCTCACAAGTTTCAACACTTTTTTCTGGAACATATGGCAGCAAATCAGCAATACTGACTCAGATATTGCAAACTGCTATAGCGAAATTTGCATCCTACTCATGCCTGAAAGCCTTTTGCAAACTGATATCATTCTAAAAGTCTCGGTACTTATCTTTTGGTTCAGCTTTTTGATACTTCTTAGCAGCAAAAATCCTGTAACACACTACTTGACCTATCAAGCAAGTCAAAATCGTAAGCTCTAAGTAATAGTTATAAACCCCTTTCACAAAACTTTAAGGTATAGAATCCATTTCGGAATATTCACTTTATTTCTCTTTTGACTATTGACTTTGTTCAAATTGCATGACTAAAATAATGTTCGCTCATTCGCTTGCGTATGAGTTACGATTGTTCAGTAAGATTTTCGGTTTAAGGCTTCTGTCTTAAGTTTCTTGTGGTGGGCATAGCTCAGCTGGTTAGAGCGCCGGATTGTGGTTCCGGAGGTCGTGGGTTCAAAACCCACTGTTCACCCCACTATTTTATATGTAACAATCATCTGGTTTAGTTTTCTCGGCTTGTAGTTATGTTTAAAGTTTGATTTTGCGGGAATGGCGGAATTGGTAGACGCGCTAGATTTAGGATCTAGTATCTTCGGATGTGTGGGTTCAAGTCCCATTTCCCGCACCAAATTTAAGGGTCCTCTATAAAAAGAGGACTTTTTTTATGTGTGTTCCTGCTATAAAAGAGGCATAATAACCACTAGAGAAACTAAGGTTGCTGCCTTTCATAAAAATTTAAAGTGATTTTTATGAAATAGCAGTTAATCTACTTAACACTGCAAAGTGTTATTCAGGAGAAACATTATGTCTGAAGCCATGTCGGCACAGCTTTTGGAACAAGAAGGCGTCCGTGCAAAATTTTCAGTAACGATTGAATCAAAAGAAGTGTCTAGAACATTTGACCAGAAGATGTCACAAATCATCCGTCAGGTCAATGTGCCAGGTTTCAGACCAGGTAAAGCCCCAAGAGGTATGGTATTAAAACGTATCGGTGGCGAAGAAGTCCTTCAACAAGAAGTTCGAGAAGCACTTGTGGATTATTATTATCCGAGAGCTTTAAAAGAGCTCGAGCTCAATGCTATCCACATCAGCAACCTTGATGCTGATAATCTTCCGTCAAGCAAAGAAGACTACAGTTTTAACTTAGAAGTTGAACTCTATCCAGAAACAAAACTAGCGGATAGCAGTGAAATTGTCATCGACACAGAACGTGAGATGCTTACACAAGAAGCTTATGAAGAAGCCCTTCTGCACTTACGCAACGAACATGCTACCCAAATACCCGTAGACCGTGCCTCAGAAGAAAATGATGTACTTATGGTCGCCTTTGAAGATAGCGACGACAACATCTTCCCTATGGACTTAGGGCAAGCGGGCGAAAAAATGCAACAACAGCTTGTTGGTAAAAGTATTGGTGATGTTGTAGAAATCGACTTCTCTACTGCTTTTAGTGAAGATGGTACAGAAGATGAAGTTGAAGAAGATGCAACAGCGCTAGAAGCTGCTGCTGAAGCTGACGCTATGACTGTTGAAGAAACTGGTGAAGAAGACCATGCTGAACTTCAAGCTGCTGAACTTCAAGCTACTGAACTTCAAACTACTGACGCTACAACAGATGAAGCAGAAGAACTTGACATTCCTAAAGCCTTCAAATTAGTCATCAAGGACGTGAAAGAAAAAGAATTGCCTGAAGTCAATGATGAATTTGCAGAGTCACTTGGTGTTGAAAGCTGGGATGAGGTTGAAAAGAATATCCGTGCTAACTTGCAAACTGAACTAGACCGCAAAAGCTTTGATGCACAACTAGACGAATATATCGAAAAGCTTGTTGAAGGTAGTGAAGTTGAATTGCCAGATAGCTTTATCGTTCAGCAAAAGCAGCACTTACTTAGTGACCTTGCTAGCAACCTCAAGCAGCAGGGCTCGAGCCTTGATAGCTTCATGAAAAACCTTGCTGACAACGAAGAAGATCAAAAAGAATTCAATGACAATCTTGATAAAGAAGCCATCACAAATGTCAAACGTGACTTAGTTCTGGGCGCACTTCTTGACAAACGTGGCACAACCATCAGCGATCAAGAATTTGAAAGCTCAATCAACTACCTTGCCTACACCGAACAAATCAGCGTTAAGAAGCTTAGAAAAGACCGCAGTCCAGAATGGTTCTCAAACTACCGCTATCTGCTAACACGCCAACGTGCGCTTAGAGACGAGCTTGATGAAATCGTTGGTCACATGTACCCACAGCCTGAGAAAGAAGCCTCTACAGATGACGCAATAGCCTCAACTGAAAGTGAATCTGTCGCTGAAATCCCTGCTGCTGATAACTTAGTCCGTGACGGCACTGCTGAAGTATAAGGCTGAATTATAAGGCTAAAGTTAGCACCTCCTATCTAGCCTGCTTCATCAAGAAGCGCATATCAAAAAGAGGATGTATTCGCAATATTGTTTGCGAATACATCCCAAATTAAGTTGATTACACAGCTTTTGCTCACGAAGTCATATAGTTACATTAACGATTTACTAGCAAGATGACGGTATTGTAAGTATTCTGTAAGCTTTCCCCTTATGTTCGCCGACTGGTGAAGGGTTATGATATTCGCCAGTAGTTCACGATTGCACTCAAAAACTGCGCTTACATTTAAGCGTTAAAAAATGAGTTTAAAACAACCGTATAGTAAGATGGGTGCATCCGCACAATAGATGGCACAATGGATGCTATAGAGAGATAGCGTGTTTTTGAGCTTTGCGAAAAAACCGCCAAGGTGCGATGTTTTAAGATGAGTCTCAACTATAACATTTCATCTAACGTCCAATACAAGAACGCACCCAGTAAAGATAACGGAGATATTTTATGCCCCTTATTCCTTATGTGATTGAACAAACAAGTCGCGGTGAACGCAGCTATGACGTTTATAGTCGCCTTTTAAAAGATCGTATTATTTTTCTAGGTTCTGCTATTGATTCTGAAGTTGGCAACGTTATTGTTGCTCAATTATTGTTGTTAGAGCAACAAAATCCAGAGCGAGATATCCAGCTATACATCAACAGTCCGGGCGGCTCAGTCGATGCAGGTCTCGCTATCTATGACACTATGCAATTTATATCCTCGCCTGTCAGCACAATTTGCGTAGGTCTTGCTGCATCTATGGGTTCTATGCTGCTACTAGCAGGCAGCAAAGGTAAGCGTCTTGCACTACCTCACTCTCGTATCATGATTCACCAACCTCTTATTGGTGGACATGGTATTTCTGGTCAAGTTAGTGATATTGAAATTGAAGCCAAAGAACTGGTGAGAAATAAAGCCAATTTTATCGACATCATGTCTAAGCATACTAATAAAGACGCTGAGCAAATCAGCAAAGATGTTGATAGAAATTACTGGATGAATGCAGAAGAAGCCTTAGAGTACGGCATCATAGATAGTATCATTGAGCCAAGAAACAAGTAATCCTATGTCTCAGATTCGTTGTAACTTCTGCAATCGCTCTCAATTTGATGTTAAACATCTTATTGCTGCTGAAAATGGTCATACGCATATCTGCAATGACTGTGTAGAGCGCATTTCTGAGATTCTCCAACGCTCACAGAAAAAATATACTGCCCCTGACTTTAAAAATGTACTGCCTCCAAGACAGATTAAAAAACACTTGGATAACTACATTGTTGAACAAGAAGAGGCAAAAAAGTCACTGGCAGTTGCTGTTTACAATCACTACCGTCGCTTGAGATACCCTGACTCAGAGTTACAAAAAGCCAATATCTTGATGATTGGTCCAAGCGGTACTGGTAAAACATTGTTAGCACAAACACTCGCTAAACTACTTCAAGTACCTTTTGCAATTGCTGACGCTACTACACTCACAGAGGCTGGCTATGTCGGTGATGACGTTGAGAACATCATCGTGCGTTTGTTACAAACTGCTGAATACGACGTTGAAGCTGCTGAGCGAGGCATTATATATATCGACGAAATCGACAAAATTGCTCGTAAAGGTGAAAGTCGTAGCATCACCAGAGA
>CALGZD010000021.1 GCA_937934635.1 uncultured Deinococcales bacterium | reverse complement strand
TGCTATCGCCAATATTACCGATACCCATGACAACAAGTTCGTAACCTTCTGGCACGGTTGTGCCTAGCTTTAGCTGCCTATTGCCATCTGTTGCACGTAAGCGTAGTACGTCAAATTCTTGCAATATAAAAGGTGTGTTTCCAACACGTACGCTGAGGCTGGTACTTTGTATGTCTTTTGATGTTGCGTTGTAGGCGTGAAGGTTGAATGTTGTGCTTTGAATGATGTCAATATCGACGCTTGTTTGACCTGTGACATTAATTTTTTGGCTGTTGTAGTGGAGCTCGAGCTCATCTACTGCTTCATTCGTACTAAAGTTCAAGCGAATTTTCTGAGGCGCTGCCACATAGTAATCACTACTATTAAAGCTACTAATGTTAGGAAGCTTAATACTGCTAGGAGCAGGTACATCAATCACAGGTGGGCTAGCACTTTCCTGCTGGATTTCCTCTTGAGATTGAGCTTCGGTAGGTAATGTTTCAAGGCTAGTACTACCACAAGCACTTAGAAGTAAGGTCGCTAGGCTAATAAAGCAAATTAAGAATAGCTGCCTAGTTTGTGTTAATCTGTTTTGCTCTGAGACTGTATTTATGGCTGTAGTTATAACTGAAGGTACAACTTCTGTACCGAATAGTTTTGTTCTCTTTTCAAGCTTCATAGTTTCCCCCTTATATTTCTTACAGGATTACTCGCATTTCAGTAAAATATTGTGTGTTTTCCCTAACGTTTCGTTAACGTATTTTGAAATAAAAGTACGCCACTTTTGGTCAAAAAGCTCCAAAAGTTGAAACATTTACAATATTGTCTTGATGCTCCCCTTGCTGCCCCGATTTTGCTGCCGAAAATTGCAAATTTGCTGCAATGAGAACTTGAACTCTCGCATTTTAGCACAAATATTCCCAAAATGGAAATCTTTCTCTAATGTTTATTTAATGGTGTCGCCAACGTTTCCCTCATGAATAAAGAATAGATAAGTGTTGTTTGTGAATCACAAAGCACCTTCGTGTGCAACAGCAGTTGTATATAGTGTTGAGTAAAAGTTATGAATTTTATTCGAGAGGATGTTAGAGGACAATTGTTGGCAAGTGCCCTCTTATACTTACGGTGTTTAAACTTACTATCTGTGTTTATACTTACTATGTTTAAGAATGTTGTGATTCTCTATAGGGGTATGCAAAATAGAGGTATGCAAATCACGGTCGTAAAAATCAGGGTTGTACAAATTTAAGTATGTGTTACAGCAAATCTAGCAACGAATATTTATCATCTTTTGTAGTGAGTTATTCCTTTTCTCGATTCCTTTTCTCGATATGGAGAGTTCTTTGCGTGCCAAATCTATCACTTAAAGCAGTTCAAATTGCTTGGTTAACTTTAGTTGTTAATGTCATTGTTATTTTGCAAGGCGCAGTTGTTAGAGCCACAGGTTCTGGTGCTGGCTGCGGTCGTCACTGGCCTACTTGCAATGGTGAAGTTGTTCCCATGGCTCACAGTGTCGAGAGTGCAATCGAATTCTCACATAGACTCCTCTCACTTGGCGCACTCATTTGTGGGCTTATTATGCTTATTGTCGCTATACGTAGCAGAAAAGAAAAGTCGGGCTTTTTTGTATTTGCAACAACATCATTTATCTTCTTAATTATCGAAGCACTCATAGGTGCGGGCACAGTACTATTCGGGCTTACTGGCGATAACATCAGTACTGCAAGAGGTTTGCTCGTTTCCTTTCACCTCGTAAATTCTCTATTGCTTGTTGGCGCACTAGCTTTGGCAGTTTTGTATTCTGGTAGAAAAAATAGCACTCATGAGCAACCTATATTGAGTCTTTGGCCATTACAAATTGCAAAACAGCCTTTACTATCGACTGTCCTTGGCTTGGGCTTACTAGGGATGCTCTTCCTAATGTTCTCAGGTGGAATCGCTGCTATGGGCAATACTATGTTCCCATCTGAAAGTTTGAGAGAAGGCTTAGCAGCAGACTTCAATCCTGAATCTCACCCACTCATTCGTCTGCGCATCTTACATCCACTCATTGCAATTTTTGTTGGCATCTACCTATTTATCAGCCTTGGACTAACGTGGATGATGAAACCAGTAGAAGATGCCAAACGTGTTGCACAGACACTATTAGGCGTATATATCTTTCAACTTTTGATTGGAACGCTTAATCTAGCATTACTCGCCCCGATTGTTTTGCAACTGCTGCATTTGGGCATGGCTGTAGTAGCCTTCGGATTATTAAGTGTTTTAGTCGCCTTTACTTTAGGTGGAGAAGCATCCACTAAAGAACTAAGGCAGTTCAAAAAGCTAGCTATGAATACAGAAAGAAGTCAAGCATGAGCCAAATAACAAATATGCAAACCACCTCTACAGAAAGAGCAACTATTCGTGATTACCTCACGCTGACCAAACCCAAAGTTATCAGCTTGTTACTCTTTACTTGCATAGGCGCAATGTTCATTGCTGCAAAAGGCTTCCCAGGTTGGATTCCACTCATCGGTATGTTAATTGGTGGCTATATGTCGCCAGGTGCTGCTGGTGTTTTTAACATGATTTACGACCGTGATATTGATGTAAAAATGAAGCGTACGGCTAAACGTCCAACGGTTACGTCTGTTATATCAACACGCAATGCGCTTATCTTTGCTATCACGCTAACCATTTTATCTTTTGTAATTATCGCAGCAACTTCAAACCTATTAGCTGCCCTACTTTCATGGGCTGGTATTGCGTTTTACGTCATTATCTATACTATGTGGCTCAAGCGCAGTACTTGGCAGAACATCGTTATCGGTGGTGCTGCTGGCGCTATTCCTCCGCTTGTGGGTTGGGCTGCTGTTACGGGCGACCTGAGCATCATGGCTTGGTTACTTTTTGCGGTTATTTTTGTATGGACGCCAGTACATTTCTGGGCGCTTGCACTTATGATTAAGGATGACTACGCAGCCGTTGGTGTTCCGATGGCGCCACTGGTCATTGGTGAAAAAGCGACTGTCTTGCAGATGGTCATGTACGCTATTTTGACTATGGCACTTACTTTGATTCCTTTTGCCATGAATGAATTTACAATTGTGTATTTTGCTGCTGCACTTCTACTCAACATTTTCTTAGTTTATAGAGTTGTTAAACTCTACTTACATGTGCGTAGTGGTCAGGTTATTGATAGACCAACAGCACTGAGTGTTTATAAGTATTCTATGTCTTACCTTGCATTGCTTTATTTAGTAATGATTATTGATAGAAGCTTTCTTCTTTAAAACATGAACAACAAACTTAAACTTTTACAACCACTGTTTAAATGGCAGTGGTTGTTTTTTATACTTCTTGTTCTTTCAGTCACTACACTGTTTATCAATCTTGGACTTTGGCAACTGCGTAGACACTCAGAGAAGGTTGCTTATAACAGTGTTATTGCAAGTAGAATTGTCAATGAGGCTTTGACTTTTGAGGAACTCAAATCAACCTTTGAATTGGGTGCTGATGTCGGTGCTGAGAATGCTGCTGCTTATCGGGCAGTGACGATTAGAGGACAATACGATGTCTCTAAAGAGTTGCTTGTACGTAATCGTGAGTACCAAGGTCGTCCCGGCTATCATGTGATTACGCCACTGATATATGCAGATGGAAAAGCAATTTTGATTGACAGAGGTTGGGTTGCCTTTGAATTAGAGCAGATAGGGCAGTTGAGTCTTGCTAATGCGCCTGAAGGTGATGTTCGCATCCAAGGGATGCTTTTAGCTGAACATGATCCACCTACAGGTAGAGTTGGTGCAAAAGATCCTGCTGAAGGTGTTCTTGAGAAGGTTTTTTGGGTAGATGTTGAGAGGTTGGCTCAGCAGATGCCTGATTACAGGCTCGAGCCTGCCTATATCCGCCTAAAAAGTCAAATACCAGCTCAAACTAGTGAATATCCAGTGCCAGCACCTATTCCCGAACTTTCAAATGGACCACATATAGATTATGCACTTCAGTGGTTTGCGTTTGCACTGGTCACAATTGTTGGAAGTATTGCCTTGCTTTATCAGACTGTCAAAAAAGCTCGTCAAAAAAGTTTGTAGGGCATTCGCTTTGCTACTTATGGATGAGGTAATTCTAGCTTTCCTGAGTTATCCTGTCTCTTAAAGGAAATACTGGAGGTGAAAAGTACTGACGTAAGCTGCCTCTGGGATCACCTGCAAGTTAGATGTTAAAAGTGTACGTGCCTTGAGCTTTGTGAAAAAACCGCCAAAGTGTGCTTATTTCTACTTATTGCCACTTATTTCCACTTACTTTCTGGGACTTTTTTACAAGTAGAATGTGGTCATTCTGCAAAATGCAGCGCCCGTTGCCCCTAGAGTTTGGATTGCTTTCCATGCTATAGTTTCCAAGCTGAATTAGTGTAGTTAAGCGCTAGGCTAACTTATTTTATTCAAATATATTCAAGTAACTTTTATTGAAGGAGAATCATGAAACGCACCTATCAACCAAATACCCGTAAGCGTGCAAAAACACACGGTTTTCGTGAGCGTATGAGTACCTCTGCAGGTCGTCGTGTGCTTAAGCGTCGTCGTGCTAAAGGTCGCACACAGCTGAGTGTCTCTGACGAAAGACCGTAAGGCAAGTACTAAATCGAATACAGAATCTGAGCAGACTACTGACAAAGCTTCTGTAATATATTCGTTAAAAGGTGATCGTGCCTTTAGACGTTTAAAGCGTGCTAAATCGGTAAACGTAAAGCATTTGAGTTTACGCTCAATGCCACATTTGCCACAAAAAAGTGCACAAAAAACCTATAAAAAGCATGAGCCTACAAAACAGGCGGTAGAAGCAAAACGAACCGTTCTTTTTGTAGGCATTGTTGTAAGTAAAAAGGTTGGCAATGCCGTTGTGCGAAATAAAGTCCGCAGGCGAATTAAAGAAGGATTGGTACAGCTTGTCAAACAATACCAATTACCACAACGGTCACTAGATATAGTGATTATTGCAAGACCATCAGCAGCCGATGCTGATTTTGAGGTACTTAAACAAAACGTCTACGCAGCTATGAAAAAAGGGAATTTACTATAAAGCACCTAAGTACAATTAAAGTAGCACTAGCAGAAACTAGTAATTCACAGCCTAGTAGTTCACAGCCTAGTGGCTATGATGATTCAATTACTCAGTTATCTTTGCTACAGCGTGTTGTGCTTGCACCACTTTACTTTTACAGACGTTTCGTAACCCCCTTTACACCTGCCACTTGCCGTTTTCACCCCACCTGTAGTCTTTATGCTATAGAAGCAGTTAAGACCTATGGAATTTTTAAAGGAAGCAGTCTTGCACTCAAACGTGTTTTGCGCTGCCACCCATGGCACCCAGGCGGTTTAGATCCGGTTCCCCAAAACCCTATTCCTGAACCAGAGAAACGTGCCTAAATAAGGATTATGATGAGATTTGTTTCAAAAGCCATGTTGCGCTTAGTTTTACTGCGTCTAGTGTTATTGCTAAGCATATTCATGTTGTTAAGCTCGACTCACGCACGTGTTGTCTTTGATGAAACGCAAGACTTTTACCGTTCCGATTTTACAGATCAAGACAAAATCACAGAAATGTGTAATGCGCCAGCAGCAGCATCTTTTTGGTGTGGTCTTGCCGATGAAAAATTAACCCTAATAGCAGGTAAAGATAAAGATAGCTTTTTTAACCAAGCTGGTGAAATCGTAGCTGTTTATGCTAAACAACAAAAAGGTCAAGATAACCGTGGCAAATATGGTATCAATCGTGGTCCTAATGTTATTCCAATTGGTTCAGTAAACCCTGGTGGTGCTGTGCTCATTGATGGTGAATACTTCAAACCAGAAAATGTGACAGGTTCATGGCAACTGATGGATAAAGAAACATGGATAGGCACATTCACCTTTAATGCTGGCGCTAATGCGGTCAAAAAAGTTGTCACCTTGAAGGATACCTCCAATATCATTGGTATCAGCTATGAGATTGATGGTACTGGCAAAGCTTCAGTAGTTTTTCCGGGAATCACACGTGAAAACAGCCCGATTATTCGTATAGGTCAAGGCAGTAATGCTAGTGAGAACCCATTACAAGACCAAGCAGTTGCTAACCCGTCTTATGTGTCTTTCCAGACAGGTCCTGTACGTGGACAAGCGATTATTATGACCCCAAATGGCGATTCGTCTCAGCTTGAGGGACTTGAAGCAATGGTGCTAGCGAATAGACGAATTGCAATGTCTACTGACCTTGCTACCAATAACAAGATTGATTTAGGCGTTTATACAGGTCAGAACGAACTGATTCGTCTTTACCAAGCTGGTTTGCACGAATTACCACAGCTTTTCAAACCGAATATTTTTGGTCGCTTATCGTTGATGGTCATCAACTTACTGGAGACCATCCATAGATTTATTCCTAACTGGGGTTTATCAATTATTGCGCTTACATTGCTTTTTAGAATTTTGATTTGGCCTTTGATTACGACACAAACTAGGTCTATGGTTGGTATGCAAGCACTACAGCCAAAACTTAAGAAGCTACAAGAGAAGCATAAAAAGGATCGCCAAAAGCTAACTGAAGAGACCATGAAGCTTTACAAAGAAGCAGGTGTAAATCCTGCAGGTGGCTGTTTGCCGATGATTTTACAGATGCCACTGTTCATTGTTTTTTGGCGAATATTTGCTAATTTTGAGTTTGCAGAAGGTTTCCTCTGGATTCCTGACCTTGGTCTTGCTGACCCGATTTACTTGCTGCCAATACTTTACGTATTGATTATGGTGGGGCAGAGCTTGTTGATGGCTAAAGGTAATCCTCAAAGCTTGCAGCAGCAACTTATCATGAACCTTGTTTTTGCATTTATCCTCTTCAGATTCCCTGCGGGTGTTCTTCTGTATTTGGTTACTAATATGGCGGTGCAAGTAGGTCAGCACTGGTGGATTCAGCGGAGTTCTGGGGCTAAGCCGAAGGTTGCTAAGGCGTAAACAAATCTTTAGTATTGGAATAAAAGAAGGGCTAGCATTTAATGTGCTAGCTCTTTAAATTTAGGGAACTACTTATTTGTGTGACCTAAGTCCAGTAGCATGGGCTGTGCCCATATGTACATAAAATACATAAACCTGTAGTTAAGCCAAGCACATCCCATCAAAATAAAAGCGTTTGCAAAAAACTGGTGGATTCAGCGTAATGCAGGTGCTAAGCCGAAGGTCGCTAAGGCTTACCTGTACTTTTTATGCAAATCAAACAGAGCTAGCAAATTACTCCTGCTAGCTCTTATTTTATTTTGCTATTCTATCCTAAAATTTTAAAATCTTTTTGAACTTGCTCAGGAATAAAGGCTTTCCACGTAGATATATTTTTTCTGTAAAAGTATTCTAGGTCGTTATTTTCTGCATCACATGAAATTCTGAATACATCACCAGTTGCATTTTGACCTATCCATAAATGTGTGCCGTATTCATCTGATAAATCAGCATATATCTCGAGATTTTTCCCGTGAGTGGCTAATAAGTAAGCAATGCTTAACCAGTCTGAACCAAAAATTTGTAGTCCTACATAGTGTTTTTTTACTTTTGGTTTTGTCTCTAAGTTCAGTGGGTTTCTTAGGTCCATATCAATGTGGAAACCTGTTTTTTCTACACTGAAGTGATTCTTGCCAATCAATAAATCTGCTTTTAGTTTTACAGTTTTAAA
>CALGZD010000020.1 GCA_937934635.1 uncultured Deinococcales bacterium | reverse complement strand
TAATACAAGAAAAGAGCTTCATTTATGTCAACTATTCCAACTGTTCCCCTACAAAAGATTAGTTATAGCGAAGAGGAAATGCTCGAGCGCTCCCGCAGCTACTTCGATTACATGGCGAAACGGCACAGCACACGAGATTTTGCAGATAAAGCTGTTCCCTTAGATATCATTAAAAATTGCTTGCGAACAGCAGGACGTGCGCCAAGTGGTGCGAACCAGCAACCGTGGCACTTTTGCGTTGTTAGTGACAAAGAGCTAAAGCACAAAATTCGTTTAGCAGCCGAAGAAGAAGAACGTGCTTTTTACAATGAAGGTCGTGCTTCAGAAGAATGGCTAGAAGCGCTTGCACCGCTTGGTACAGATGCCAATAAATCTTTTATAGATGACGCTGCTTGTCTAATCGTCATTTTTGCACAAGCCTATGGTTTAAATGAAGATGGTTCAAAACTCAAGCACTACTATGTACAAGAATCTGTTGGCATAGCTACAGGCTTTTTAATATCTGCTTTGCACAATGTTGGTTTGGCTTGTTTGACACATACACCAAGCCCAATGAATTTTTTAGCTGAAGTACTTGGAAGACCGAAAAACGAAAGAGCGTATATAAACTTAGTTGTTGGCTATCCTGCTGAGGATGCTGGTGTGCCGACTCATGCAAAAGAAAAGAAATCTTTAGATGAGTTTGTAAGTGTTTTTGAGTAGCTTCCGTAAAGAGGAATTTGATTGTGGAATTGGCAAGCTAGCGTCTTTTGAAGTGCCTAGTTAAGTGATTTCGGCATAGACCTTAACATCCTTGTCAAGGATGTCACCCATTTGGTCGAAGGCTAAGTCAAGATCATAGTCGGTTTGTAAACCAAGCCAGAACTGAGGAGATGTTCCAAAGTATTTAGCTAGGCGTAACGCAGTATCTGCTGTAATAGAACGTTTCTTGAGCACGATTTCATTAACACGACGAGCATGTACGCCTATGCCAAGAGCAAGTTTATTTTGGCTAAGCTCCATTGGTTTAAGAAATTCTTCCAGAAGGACTTCACTAGGATGAATGGGATGAATGGGAGGTAATTTTTCAATCATAGACCAATCCTTAAGTTTAGTGATAATCGACAATCTCAACATTGAGGGCGTTACCATCTTCCCAAACAAAACATATACGCCACTGATCATTAATGCGAATACTATACTGCCCTAAACGGTCATATTTAAGTTTTTCTAATCGATTAGCTGGGGGTATACGTAAATCATTGAGTGTTTGAGCATTGTTCAGCATACGCAGTTTTCTCAAAGCTATTTGTTGAATATCTTGGGGTAGCTTTTTTGAGAGTTGTCGCAAATAAATCTTTTGTGCTTCTTTGCTCTTGAAAGATTTAATCACAAAATAAGTTTAGCGCATAACGTTAAACGTTACAAGTTGAAAAACTTTATCTGGCTGATATGTAAACAGTGTTGGTTTGTTTTACGGTAAATGTTGATGTAAAGCTATGTAAAAATGCGCGCTCCTCCAAGAACGCGCATTACAACGATGTAGCAAAGCCACAAAGTTTTCACCTAGTTAAATATTAACACAATCTAAAGAGAATGCCAAATTTTACACATTAAAGGGTGCGTCCCGCTAAAGGTTGAGGGTATATCTAAAGAAATAATCTGATATTCAACTCTAGTAGGGACGCACCTTGGAAGTTTTTCAAAAAGCGAAAAACTTCTATTTGCGTTGAATCTCTTTCCAACCTTGGATGGGACGCACCCCATTAAATGAACTGTTGTTAATGTAGGTAGTGTTCGTTTTACTTGCTCATTTACACTGTTTTCTAGTTCATGTAGCGATATTTTTCAGATATTAATAGTTTTACTCACTGGTATTAGTTATGGCAAGCTTGCCTTACTTGGAGGAAAAGCTTCACATCCCAAATGTTGTAAGGCTTTTCGCATATTCATCTTGCTTTTAAGTTCCAATAAGTTCCAATAAGTTCCAAGCAAAAATACCTGAACTTAGGGAAAATACATCTATCCATGTCTTCTCATTAGTGCTAAACTACCGAGCTGTTTGAAGTAGTGTTCGTATTAACACAAATCGAAGCTACATATTCGACACAAAATGCCTTAATGGAAGGAGGCAAAAACCCATGGCTACTTATGATTTAAATGTGATTATCGAGTCAAACTTGACCGAAAAGCAAGCTCAGGCTGAGCGTGATGCTATCGAAGCACAGATTCAACGTAATGATGGTGTAGTGACCAATCTAGATGATTGGGGTTCAAAGCGTTTGGCTTACCCTATCAACAAAAAGCTAGATGGGCATTATCTTATTTATACTGTTGAGTTAACATCTAGCGACGGACCGAAAGCAATCGAAAGTGCGTTGAGAATTCGTGACAATATCATGCGTGCGCTTATCGTGCGTCATCGTCCTGAATGGAGCACACTTGGTAAAGGACGCAAGTTCTCAAGACCAAGAACCCGTCCAGATGCTCGCAGACCTGAAGGTCGCCCAGAATCTAGACCTGAATCTAGACCAGGATCTAGACCAGAAACACGTCCTGCTGCAACGCCTGCACCAGAAGCCGCTCCTGCACCAGCAGAAGCTCCAGCTCCTGTTCCAGAAGTAACTGCAAGCGAAGAAGCTACTGCATAAGCCTGAGGAAATCACTCAGGGGTAAAAATTTAACAATTTTTACATTATCTATTTGGAATATCTTAATTAAGGTGTACATACCGTATAATTTAAGGTATAATGTAGGCAATAGTTCTTGTATGGAACTCTGAAGTTTTGCAAATTGTGTGACAAAGCATATGCTTCAGTCGATTAATTTGTGAATTGAAGTACAGGTACTTCATAGAGTTTCTAAGTGTAAGGAGAAGGCTATGGCCAGAGGATTTAACAGCGTAATATTAGTTGGTTGCTTAACAAAGAAATCCGAACTTAAGTACACCCCCAGTGGGCTTGCTATTTTAGAAATGAATGTAGCAGGCAATGACCGTATTATTGGTGATGACTCTCAAGTGAGAGATATTGCTTGGTATCACCGTGTGAGTGTGCTTGGTAAGCAAGCAGAGTATCTTGCAGATCAGCTCGATCAGGGAACGATGGTCTTTGTAGATGGTCGTGTCAACTACCGAGCTTGGGAGCAAGATGGTCAGAAGCGTTCTGCTGTGGATGTTAAAGGCATCCGAGTAGATGTGCTGAGTGCTGGTATGCGTAAAGAAAATCCAACTGTCTCTGACAGTCTAGGTCAGCCACGTCTAACAAATGCACTGAATCAGGTCACGCTGGTAGGTAATCTTACTCGTGATGCTGAAATGCGCTACACCCCAAATGGCAATGCAGTTACTAGAATCGGTATCGCTGTCAATGAGCAATACCGTGATCGCAGTGGTCAAGATCAAGAAAACGTCCATTTCATAGACATCCAAGTTTGGCGAGATCTCGCTGAAGGCTTTGCTGATTTAGGCAAGGGTGATGCTGTCATGGTTATGGGGCGTTTAGTCAATGATTCTTGGCAAGATCAAGAAGGCAACAAGCGTTATAGAACCTATATTGAGGGTACTCGTATAGAGACCCTGACACGTGGTCCGGGCAGTGGTGGAGCTGCGACCCGTTCACCTGCACAAACTTCAGGAGCATCAGCCCCAGCGGCAGTTGCAAATTCTGGCATAGACACTGTGCAAGTAGACGCCCAGGCGAGTCAGGTAAGTAAGCTTGATATTGATGAAGAATTTCCACCAGAAGAGGATTTACCCTTTTAATGGCTCAACAAAGAAGTGGCGGTAATCGCGGTAGAGATAGAGACCGTGGTCGCAGAGGTCGTAGACCAAAAGTATGTCCATTTTGCACAGGCGAGATGGAAATTATGGACTACCGTAACTCACAAATGTTACGTAGATTTATCAGTGATACTGCAAAGATTTTGCCTCGTCGTCGTACTGGCGTTTGTGCTAAGCACCAACGCAGACTTGCAACGACAATCAAGCGTGCACGCATGTTGGCAATTATTCCTATCACTGCACAGTTGGTAAGAAAATGAACATAATTTTGCTAGAACCCGTTAAGAAGCTTGGCGAAGCTGGCGAAATCTTAAATGTTAAAGCAGGCTATGCTCGTAACTTTCTGATTCCACAAGGTTTGGCACTTCCTGCAAGTAAAGCAAACCGTGCGGAACTAGATGCAAGGCTCGAGCAGCGTGCGCGTCAGTTAGCCGAACGCAAGGGAGATGCTGAGCGTCTCAAAGACCTTATTGGCGAAGATGCACGTGTTGAAATTGCTGCTAAAGCAGGCGATGAGCGTATCTACGGTTCAATTGGTCGTCAACAGCTAGCTGCTGCAATCGAAGCGACATACAACATCGAAGTTGACCGTCGTAAGATTGACCTTGATCACCCAATCAAGGAAATTGGTAGTCAGATTGTTTTCTATAAGCCACATCCAGAAGTTCCAATTGAATTTACTGTGGATGTTGTTAGAGAAGCTGAATAAGCTAATCGTAAAGATGAATTTCTAGCGTGACTTCGGTCACGCTTTTTTTATGGCTAATACTTGTATGTAGAGCTTGGGTATATTTTTAGCGTTTCCACGTAATATTGACCCATACTAAATGAGTTCGTTCCTACTCGTTACGAAGCTCGCCGATTAACTGACCCAAGTCAGTTAATCGTGGAAGAGCTTTTTATATCGCCTTTAAATGGTTTTGATATCTTGAAATAGAGTGTTTCATAGGGGCTTTATATGCTCGAATATGAATGCACCCGTAAAAGGCTTTAACATTCGTCATCATCTTACTTTTTAAAATAGATAGTAACTTGTTTGTACTGACGCAAAATCACTTAGGGAGAGTTGAGTACCTGAAAGTTTCTAGCAGATACGGCTTGATTTTGTAGGGTACTTTTCATAAACAAATGACAAAAACGCAGCAATATGTGTTGATATTTTTAATTGTTTTGATTGCCTGTTTGGGATTTTTTGCATATCGACAAACCAATAAGAATCTTGGTGCTAAGAATGCAAGCATCGAACAGTTTCCATTTATGGCAGCGCTTGTGCTTAGCAGAGACATGCACTTGCAGGAAGGCATTTATCCTCAAGGACAGCGTTGGTGTGGTGGGACACTCATAGCTAAAACTTGGGTATTGACAGCAGCACACTGCATAAAAGATCCACCTTTTGCTAATTTTGGCATTAGTGAATCAAATCTTGGGGTCATGTTGGGTGATGACCAAATTATCAACCAAAAGGCGCATCCACACAATATATATGCCGTTAAGCAGATTATTACCCATCCTGATTTCAAACTGAATAGCAAAGAAAATGATATTGCGCTTTTGCAGCTCGCTGAAGTACCTAAACGGGTAAATAGTAAGGTATATCCTTATGCAAAGTTGCCTACAGGGAAGGCTCGAGCTGGTACGGGAGCGGCCGTACTAGGTTGGGGAGATATTAAACGCTTCGACCCTTATGCAACAAACGATCAAGGCACTGCAGTGATGCCTGAGGATCTCAAGCGCATGAATGTCAATGTACTCTCTAGAGATGATTGCCAAGAACGTTACCTACGTACGCCAGATGGAACTTACATGCTCTATGGTGGCATGGTCTGTGCTCATAAAGAGCGAGGTAAAGATGCTTGTGATGGTGATAGTGGTGGACCACTTCTTAGCAAAGCTCAACCTTCTTGGCTACATGCACTCTCAATTCGTAAATCATGGGATTTGGTTGGTGTTGTAAGTTGGGGTGTTGGTTGTGGAATTGGTTTTCCAGGTGTATACACAGATGTATCTTTCTTTAAAGAATGGATAGACACACACATTCAAGATAACCGCCCGTGGTTTAGAAAATGGTGGGATAACCGTTTTGGGTAATTGTCCTGCTTGAATGTTTTAGAAACACTTTTTTGGTTTTATCTAATGATTTTTGTTATTGAGAATGAAATGGCTAGCTGCCAAAAAAAGAAGCAAATCTTTAGGAAATAGACAAGCTGTAAGCTATCTATATCTTTAACCCCTAATCAAAGTCCTTAGATCCCCCCAATCCTTTCTAAGGACTTTGTCTTTTTTTGTATAGCTTGTTTTTTTGTATAGCTTGTTTGTATAGCTGTAAGCTTGTACTTTATCTACGCAAGCTCTTGTCATCATCCAAGTCAAGAACGTGTAGCATGTCAAGCGCAACGCCTGTACCTTCAGCAACACAATCCACAGCATTTTCAGCTACGACCACAGGAATACCTGTGACTTGTCTGAGTAATTCATCAAAATTGTTGAGCAAGGAGCCACCACCAGTCATGATGATGCCACGGTCAATAATATCGGAAACGAGTTCAGGCGGTGAGCTTTCTAAGACACGTTTTACACCATCTGCTACCTTGCTTAAAGGTTCACTAAGCGCAGCCACTGTGTCTTCAGTATTGATTTGAATGGTTTTTGGTAGACCATTGATGAGGTCACGCCCACGCACCTCAATGCTCTTAATATCTTCAGGACTCTTAATAAGCGCAGCACCTACACGCATTTTGACTTCTTCAGCCGTACGTTCACCAATCAGAAGATTCTCTTTCTGACGAATATAGCGAATAATCGACTCATCAAATTCGTTACCAGCAATACGGAGTGACTCAGAAACAACGATGCCACCAAGACTGATAACTGCAATATCAGTAGTTCCCCCACCAATATCCACAATCAAACTACCATTTGGTTCGCCGATGTCAACACCTGCACCAATAGCAGCAGCAAGAGGTTCTTCAATTAAGTAAGCTCTACTTGAATTTACTTCTCGTGTTGCTTGAAGAACAGCACGTTTTTCTACCCCTGTAACGCCTGAAGGTACACAAACAATAATGTGTGGCTTAAAAAAGCGTCCCATACCTGTTTGCGCCTTACGGATAAATTCCTTGAGCATTTTTTCAGTCAGTTCATAATCTGCAATAACACCATCACGCATAGGACGAACAGCCTGAATTGTGCCAGGTGTTCTTCCTAGCATATGGTAGGCAGCATCACCAACTGCTTTGACTTCATTTGTAACAGTACTTAGCGCAATAACCGATGGCTCACGCAGAACAACCCCTTTGCCTTTTACATATATAAGGACAGTGGCAGTTCCTAAATCTACGCCAATTTCTTGTCTCCAGGGTTTAAACACTTTAATTTCTCCAGAATTTCATAATTTCACAGTAATAATACAGTAATAAATTTTAAAGATAGTCAAGCTATCGTTAGGTTTAAGGTTAGTACTAAAATCTTGCTTGAACACTTAGTACTAGGTTTGAGCACTAAGAGTAGTTA
>CALGZD010000019.1 GCA_937934635.1 uncultured Deinococcales bacterium | reverse complement strand
ATTTATTATAAAGCCTAGCTGATTGCAAAGCCTAGCTGATTATAAAGACTTTAGACAAACCACACCACTATCCAGACCTAAACCAGTGCCTTTGTACCAAAATATTGGTTTGAAGACCCACTGATCTTCAAAGAGTGTCATAGGTTGTGAAGCATCCCATTCATCAAGCAAATAGCCACCTTTGTCTAGGCACATAGTTTTAAAACCCTGAATGCGCTCTGCCACAATTGCATCACTTTTAGCAGCGTTGGCTAACGCATCACCATAAACTTCATTGATAGCTCTTTCACCTAAACTCAGGGCAACATTACTCAAGAGTGTGTTATCTGCTAGATTACTTTCTCCAATATAGCTGATAATATTTGAAGCCTCCTCAAAGCTATAGTTTTCTCTATAGCTTTGGTCATATTTCAAACGCAACAGGTGAAGGCTTGTGTCGAAAAAACTTTTCTCTGCTGTAGTAACAACTGCTGTAGTAGCAACTGCATTGGCAGAGTCTTTTACAGAAGTAAGAGTTGGATTGCTAAATTGTAAATCGTTTTGTGAAAAGCCTTTTGCTAAATATGCCCCCATTAAAAAACCAAGACATACACAAAACGCCATACGTAGCATACGATGATGAAACACCTTTTCTCCTCCCCAGTCGAAAGGTATCGCTGATATATTTTTTAGGCTTGTATCAATAAACGCTGTGACAAATAAAACACTGTATCAATAAACACTGTGACAAATACAAGCTTTCTCCAGTTGGAAGTATATCGTGCTGTAAAGCTAAAACTTATGAGTAAAACAGAAACTTATACAAGTTTTAACTCATAAACTTGTTTAGGCAAAGCTTGTCATTAGCCAGTCTAGAATCCAAAGTGAAAACATTCCTGCTGCAATCGTTGCTAAAATATTCTTTGAACGCCACGCCAACACAAGCGCAATACATCCAGCAATAATTCTAGGGTCACTGTAATGTAATAGTGCTTTATCTTGAATTAACCATGCAGGTAGAAAAATTGCAGTCAATACTGTGGCAGGAACGTAGTTAAGGGCTCGTTTTAAAAGGTCGGGTAATTCAATTTTATCAAGCAAGGCAATCATCGAAAAGCGCAAGCTAAAACTGATGATGCCACCAATGATTACCATCGCCCAGCCAATTTGATTAAGACTCATGGCTTGTCACCTGCTTTTCAAAATAGTTTTCGGAAAATAAACCAACGCTTATGCCTAAGATAGCAGCAATGATCAGCGCAAGGTTAAAAGGTAGTGGTTGAAACAGCATGACTGCTATTGCTGCGGTAATGGCAGCAGCAAGTTTTGCTTTACTTTGTATGGTTGGAATGGCAAGTGCTATGAACATGAGCGGTACGATAAAATCGAGTGACCAACTTTCTGGAACTTGTGTACCTACCAAAATGCCAACCAAAGCTGAGGCAGTCCAAACAAACCAAATCGTTATGGCAGCGCCGAAGTAATAAAAGTGCTTGTAAGGCGTTTCGTCTTTTTCTTGATATCGGGTGATGCCTATAGCAAAAGCCTGATCTGTCATGAGGTAAGCGAAAAGTGCCTTGACCCAAAGCTTCAGTTTTTTAGTATAGAGCCCGATAGAAGCACTGTACATAAGATGTCTGATATTGATGATAAATATGACCAGACAGATAATGATAAGCGGTGCGCCATCTGCAAAGAGTTGGAAAGCTGCAATTTGTGCAGCACCTGCAAATATCCAAACTGAAGCTATCAAAGACTGTAACGGACTTAGCCCAACATTGACGCCAGTAATACCAGCGATTAAACCGAAGGGAATAACCGCAAGTAAAAGCGGTAGTGTGATGCGTACCCCTGCAAGGAATTCAGCTTGTTTTGTCTTTAGAGCAGTATCTTTATATTTAATAGCAGTTTCTGGTGTAGACATGTTTAGTGCTTAAGATACTTAGCGAAAGATAGTTTAGTACTATACATATTAAAAAACTTAGTAGAAAACATAGGCATTAAGCGTAGACCCACCTGGGGAAACATAGGCACTATGATAGTTATCAATAACCAGCACCCAGTCATCTTCATCCTCAGGTAAGCTCACATTCAAGCTTGGTGCAGCTTGGTGTTTATTAAGAGGCGTGACTTTACCTGTTCTTGGGCAGTATAGCCAAAGGTATGCCATGTCACCAGCAACCCATTCGAGATTCACAATGATATTGTCGCCTTTGGGTGAATATACAAAGGCAAAAGTATTTTCTGTGTCCTTAAGCGCACGACTGTGACCATCCTCTTTTGAGACTTGATTGAGAATGATGCTTTGGTCAGGTACTGCTCGACTAAAGGGTCGTGATGCAAGCAGTCGAAAAAGTGTTTTCATTTGCCTTGCTGCTGGGCGTTCGAGTGCTTCTTTCCAATTAAATAGTTCGTCACCATTGTACATAGGCTCTCGCCCTTCGTCGTACATTTGCCAGACGAAGTGATGTCCATAGCTAACACCACAGCCACCAGCAAAAATAGAACGGTAAGCAGCTTTGCGGACATCAAAATCTCTTATATAGCCTTGTTGCTTCTTCCAGTTATCCCACGGTGGAACGGGAATATCTTCATAGCAAATTTCAGCGTCCATAGTTGGTTTCGTTGGTGACAATGCATAGTCTTCTGAAATCATTTCCCATGTTTTTATGTTTCTACCATGACTTGATTGCAGCATGTTGAAGTCAAGCCAGTCTTCGTTGTGTAGCCACATGGCAGAGGATGATTGACCTTGAGGGTGATAGCTTTTAAGCTTTTTGATACCGTCAGCTTCACCTGCGTCAATACCTTTTGCCATCGCTTGCCAAAGCGTATGGAATTCTTGACCATCATGTTCGGCCGCTCGGTCACCACCAAGCACCCAAATGATGTGTGTTTGATCTTTGTAACGGTTTCCCAGAAATTCACCAAAGCTGTAGGCATTTGCCTCGTTAAATATTTCTGGACCTTTGCCCCAAGCTTGTACCACCTTGTCGCCCCATGTGGGAAGTAGTGCTACATATAATCCTTTTTCAGCAGCTTTAGAAAGCACTTCATCTACATAGGCAAAGTATGCTTCGTTTGGCTTGGTAGGGTCGTTATTGTCTAGAGGTATATCGCCATTAGCATTTGGAACGCTCAGACCTTCGAGTTCTGCAAGGATGTCGGTTTGGATAACATTGAACGCTTGAGAGGCTCGAGCCTTCAAATAGTGGTCGACCTCATCACTGTTCAATCTGTGTATAAGCTCCCAAGCCGTATCAGCTAGCCAAAAAAAGGGCTGCCCGTCTTTTGTCATTAAGTATCTTTGATTATCGTGAACACGCAGTTCAGGTAGTTGATTCAT
>CALGZD010000018.1 GCA_937934635.1 uncultured Deinococcales bacterium | reverse complement strand
TTAACCCGAATCTGCTCATCCCTAGCATGTGGTCCTCTACCCGCAGCCCCAGCCCCATCAAGCGTTGGAATCCCCATAGCAGAAGTAAAGTTACCATCCGAACCACCACCAACAACACAACCCTGTAAATCCACACCAATGCTTGCAGCGTGAGCCTTCGCCTCTTCAAACAAAGCTTTGTTCTTGTCCGTTGGCTCTAACGGTGGTCTGTTCAACCCACCATTCACCTCAACCTTAACCCGACTGTCTTTTGGCACATAAGCCCGAACTGCATCATCAACACGCTTGTCCTCGCCAGCTTTCAGCACACGTAAATCAATGTAGGCTTGAGCAGTTTCTGCAATTACATTGCCTGTGCTACCGCCAGAAGCAACCGTAAGGTTTGCAGTAGTTTCTAGTTCATCATCAGCTAAATCTTCTACAAACAACAAAAAGTGCGCCATCTCTCGAATCGCACTTGCGCCATCTTTAGGATTGTTGCCAGCATGTGACGGAATGCCACTAAAGTTCACGGTGTAACCACCTACACCTTTACGCCCAATTTTGAAAGCGCCATCTTCCCTACTCGGTTCTAGAACCAAAACTTGGTCGTGCGTGCCTGCAAGCTTTTCTATCAAGTCTCTAGATTCACCACTACCCACTTCTTCATCTGAGGTAAGCAACAAGGTCACATCACCACTAAGCGCAAGACCTTGCTCTTTGGCAAGCTGTACAGCGTGTATAGCTAAGGCAATGCCTGCCTTCATATCAAAAATACCAGGACCAAAAAAGATGTCACCATCACGTTTGTGAGGCATAGTTTCAATCGTGCCGATGGGCCAAACTGTGTCGTAGTGAGTCAATATTAAACTGCTTTTGCCACCATTACCGTTTACCTTTGCAATGAGTTGGTCACCAACATTAGTTTTTACAAGTCGCTCAACCTGCCAGCCACTTGCCTGTAATGTTGTGTCAAAATAGTCTGCAAGTTTGTCACAGGCAGCTTTGTCGCTGGTTGGCGTTTCAATCATCACGATGTCTGTAAGCGTCTTTAAAAAAGCATCTTCATGCTTGTATGCTGCATCTTTTATATTCATACCGCTTATCTTATAGCAGATTCCATTTACTTTTCAGCTTAGTTTAGGAATAATTCATAAAAAGCTCTATCATTTAGCTACAGTTCATTTCTGCAACTTATGAAAAGGTTTCTGAATAAAGTTTTCATCTAAAAACTGAGTTGAGCGGTAGGATAGAAGAAATGCGACTGGGGAAATTACGTCTATACAAATTGAAATGGGCAAAAACTTTGTTTTTGTTTGGGGTCTTATTGGTAGCTAGTGTTTTTGGGAATAGCGGGGAAGCCCAATCCGAAAATCCATTCTTCCAACCCATCCAAGACCAAAACTTAGCTGCCATCGAGTATTTAGTGCGCCAAGGCGTTGATGTCAATCAAGCCAACGAATTTGGGCTAACCCCTCTTGAATATGCCATTCGTGCAAAGGCAGTTGCCTCAGCTCAGCTACTATTTAGATATGGTGCAAGCTTCAAGCTAATCGAGCCAGCTGTCATTCTTGAATTTCAAAGACAACCTGGCATTGGTCCATTTCTAGAACGCTATGCCTATATCAAAGATGGCGAAGTCTACGATACCTATCTTGAAGCACCGAATGCTCAAAACCAGACTTCACGAACTCTGTTAAACAGCACTACACAAAACACCATACAAAATACCGTACAAAACACTGCACAAAACACTATACAAAATACCGCACAAAATAATACACCCACTACTGTTACTTACAGCAATACAAACACATCTGAAAATACAACACGCACAGCAGTTGAAAACACAACACGCACAGCAGTCACAAGACAAGCAGAAACGACTCCTGCTCCACCAAGCACAAGTAGTAGAGTATCTTCCACATCTGTTTATGGTGACTCTGTTATCAATCAACTACGACCACAAAATCGTATAGGTTTAGCAGCCCCATCTGCTGAGCTTCCTACCGTCGTAGAATCAAGCCCACCCCCCATACCAGCAGCACAAACCATGATTGTCTCACCAAGACGACAATTGGAGTCTCCTCAAGTGGAAGAGGTGCGTCAATCAGCAAATACAGAAGAAATCTCAGCATTTAGACAAGATTCTGAAACACCGCTTGTCAGCTCAGAAGCAACAAGCTTTCAAGAAACTATTCTGAAAACAGTTGCTAACCTTGCTGCGCCAGCTCCTGAAGCAAAGCCATTACCTAAACCAGAAGTAACACTAGAACCTCAAGTAACACCAGCACCTCAAGTAGCACCAGCACCTAAACCAGCTACTCAACCTCAAGTTCAACCTACATATGTAGAACCTGAACCAGTAGAACAACCAACAAAGCTGAGACAAGTACACTACGGCAATCCTGCACAAGTCTGTGACGTTAGCAATCCAAACCTTGTTGTCACCTTTACCTTCGACGATGGTGAACGCAGTGACCTAGCAGTTATCGAAGAAGTCTTTGCACCTCGCAATGTCGCAGGCACACTTGGCATTGTTCTGAACCGCATAGAAGCAGGGGATCAACGCTACATGCCAGTGCGTACCCTTCAACAATTGCAAAGCATGGGTTGGGAAATTGCCTCACATAGCATCAATCATGATGACTTGACTAACCTAGATATCGAAGACTTAGATTATGATTTACTGCAAAGTCATCAAGGCTTGCAAGCTTTAGGCTTCAATGTTAGTAGTTTGGTCTACCCTTTTGGAGCAAACAATAGTTTAGTTCGTAACTACACCAGCAAATACTATTATGGCGCTTTTGAAGGTGGCTATAGACTTAATACCAGAGGCTCAAATCCCTTCAAGCTCAAACGGTTTCACATCGCAGATGCCCACGACTTCAACTACTACAAACGTGTAACAGACGCTTACAGCAACCAACACGGCTGGCTCGTTTGGGCAGTTCACACCAACCTAAACTTTGATGAGCAGCAAGTAGAGTACATGCACGAACTACTGGACTATATGTGCGATCAAGGCATTCGAGTAGTCACTGCTAGAGAAGGTCTTGACCACTTAAACCTAGTTGATGTTGACTAATTAAGACTGTTCAACTTCAGTGTCACTAATATCCTGAACAGATGCCTCTAAAGTTTGAATCTCTTTAATGAGTGCTTCTTCTTGGTGCAATAACTCATCTCTGACAGTTTCTTCTTTGCTATCTCCCAAACGTCCTTGAATCTCTTTTAAAGCTTGCTTTTTTGTATCCAAACCTTCGCTAAGCTTTTGCTGCATTTCAACGCGTTCAGCTTTATCAAAAATTACATCTTCAACAACTTCAGGACTCTTTTCTTCAGCAGTAGCTCCAAAGCTGTTATCTGCTCTTTTAATCTGTGATACCTGTGGAATCTGTGGTATCTGTATAGCGCTCTTATCAAGCGGTTTTGTATTCATAAAGGTAGGTGAAACAATCTCGATATTGTTACCATGAAGCGCATCCAAAATATTGGCTCGAAGCTGAGAGCGTTTTGACAAAAAGGAACTTTTTGGATCTTCAAGCACTCCCGCTGCTCGGTAATTGATGGAGAAATCTCCTAGTCCAACAATGTGTACAAAGGCATCCTTCAGACCAGTCTCACTGGCTGCTTCAAGCAGTGCAGCTTCAGCATCTTTGCGGTGAACATCGTAGCCAAGCGAGACCTCAGCAGAAATGATTGTTCCTGAAGCTGTCATCACCTTTACAGGATGGTTAATCAAATACATGTTTGGCAACGTCATCAAATCTCTATCTTCAGTTTGCAATTCCACATGAAATAAACCACGTTCCGTGATTCGCCCCATGTAGTCAGCAACTTGCACCACATCGCCTATGCGAAAGTTATTGACTGAACGCAACATTGCACCTGCCATCGCATTACCGATAAAGGTAGTTGAAGAAATCGCTATAGCAGCACTAAAAACCACGCCAAAGAGTCCTAACAGTTGTCCTTTAAAACTTTCAGGAATAATGTCTGCTGGCAAAAACAACAAAGCAGTTGATAGACCAATAAACAAAAGCGTAAGGGTCAAAACAAACAATCCAAAAGGATGTCGTCGAAAAAAGCCAATCCGCTTTGCAAGTAAACGGTGCAGTAGCGTTATAACTAAAGTATAGGCAAAAAAACCTGCAATCACAGGTAATACAGGCAAGAGGTTTCCAAAAACTGACATAGAATTAATGTAACCAAATATTGGGCTACCTGTCTATCAAGCTATATCTATAACACCCTATATCTATTACACCCTGCAATAGCAACTATTTTCAGCTAGGATATGCACTATGCCTAACACTATGCCTAAGCTACTAATTACAGGTGTCAGTGGATTTCTTGGTTGGAATATCTGCCGATATATTCAAAGCACACCAGCACTTCAGTCACACTGGTCACTAGTCGGTACACATTTGACTCAACCTGTAAAACTAGATCACTGCCAGCAACATCAAGTTGATTTGACAGACGAACTAGCCTTAGAAAGCTTATTCAAAAGAGAAAAACCTGATGCAGTCATACACGCAGCAGCAGCGTCTAAACCAAACGATTGTCAGAACAATCCAGACATGTCTTACAAAATCAATGTTCAAGCAAGCGCAAACATTGCCAAACTATGCAGTTCTGCTAATATCCCTTTGATATTTACATCAACTGACTTGGTATTTGATGGTACTGAAGCACCCTATACAGAGAGTGATGAATGTTCAGCTATATCTGTTTATGGAAAACACAAAGTAGAAGCTGAAGAAACGATTTTGACGCTCTATCCTGAAGCACTTGTTTGCCGAATGCCACTCATGTTTGGCGATGCCCCTGCCCATGCCAACCTATTTTTTAGCTTTGTAGTAAAAGCGCTTAAAGCAGGAGATGAACTTCGACTCTTTAATGACGATGTTCGTGTGCCAGTCAGTGGGCAAGTCGCAGCGCAAGGTTTATTGCATGTGCTTGGCAAGGCTTCTGGCATTTTGCATATGGGTGGTGATGAACAAGTGACACGTTATGAGTTCGGTCAAAAGATTGTTGAATCCTTTGGGATTGAGGGAGCAAAGCTCACGCCAATTAGTATGGATGATGTTGACTTTGCTGCACCCCCTTCTAAAAATGTGGCGATGGACTGTGGGTTGGCTCGAGCCCTTGGCTTCCACCCACCGAGCCTAGCAGCCCAACTCACTTCTCTCAAATACCTAATGGAACACTAACTTGCCCATACATAAACTTGCCCATACCTTAAACCTGCACAAATACTCATAAAAGTTAACCATTTTGCCGTGACATCCTGCTAGTATCGTTATAATGATGTGAATATTTGCTTGATTCACAAATAGTTTGTGTAAACAATACACAAAAATAATCTTTCAAAAAACCTGTAAGGAGCAAAAAAATGGCAAAAACAAATGCCCATAAAACATACGAACTCGGTCAATCCATCTGGTACGACAACATCAGCCGCAGCCTACTTGATTCAGGCGGTCTACAAGAACTCGTAGATAACGGTGTCGTTGGCGTTACCTCAAACCCAAGCATTTTCGACAAAGCTATTTCTGGTAGCAGCGACTACGATGAAGCCATTCGCAAGGTTAGCGACAAAAGCGACATCGAAATCTTTCAAGCACTCGCTATTGAAGATATCGGCGAAGCAGCAGATATCCTACTTCCTGTCTACGAAAGTAGCAAAGCTGTTGATGGCTACGTAAGCTTAGAAGTTGATCCACGCTTAGCTCATGATACTGAAGGAACTGTCAAAGAAGCACGTATGCTATTTGCTGCCCTAAAGCGTCCAAACATCATGATTAAAGTTCCTGCAACCCCTGCTGGCATTCCTGCTATCGAAACACTCATTGGTGAAGGAATCAATATCAATGTCACGCTTATGTTCTCCTTAAAGCACTACGACGATGTCGCAGGTGCATACATTCGTGGTTTGCAAAAAGCTAAAGAAGCAGGTCATGATCTCTCAAAAATTGCCTCAGTTGCTTCATTCTTTGTAAGTCGTGTAGATGGCAAAGTAGATGCTGCCATTGATGAACTGGGCACTGAAGAAGCACTTGCACTACGTGGCAAAATCGCTATTGCCAACGCAATGGCAGCCTATGACCGTTTTCAAGAAACCTTTAGCGGAGACGACTGGGATGACCTAGCCAAAGCTGGTGCTATGGTGCAACGTCCACTGTGGGCAAGTACAAGCACGAAAGACCCAAGCTATCCAGACACCCTATATGTAGACACACTGATTGCGCCAAATACGGTCAATACCGTTCCACCAAAAACACTCACTGCCTTCCAAGATCATGGAACAGCAGAAGCAACACTTATTGCTGGTATTGAAGATGCCAAAGAGCAACTTGAAATGCTAGATAGTCTTGGCATCAGCCTTGCAGATATTACAGACAAGCTTCAAGAAGCTGGTGTTGACTCATTTGAAAAATCCTTTGATTCATTGCTAGGCAGCATTAGCGAGAAAAAACAGTTATTAACCGTGTAACTAAACTCAAAGCAACTACAGATATTTATATTTACCTTAAAGAGCCGCCCCAAGCGGCTCTTTTTTGTGGCGGCTCTTTTCTTACAGCATTTTTTGTAGATGTAGAATTTTTTATAGCGTTTCCACGTAATATTGACCACCCATGCTAAATAAGTTCGTTTCTACTCGCGCTGTGTGGTTTTCACAGACATCTGCATCGCCGATTAACTGATTTCGGTCAGCTCATATCTTGTAGTTGGATGAATATGCGTTCTGGACGCAAATTTCCAATTTGTGGAAAGTCTCAAAAATACCAATATCAAAAGCTTTTCAAGAGATACTCAAAAAACTCAAATAGATGAATATACAAGAAAAGCCCTAAATATAAGGCTTTTTGAATAAGTGCAATAT
>CALGZD010000017.1 GCA_937934635.1 uncultured Deinococcales bacterium | reverse complement strand
GCGACTAAAGATATCGGTGTTTTAGATACTTGTATTATTGCCCATGGCACACTGTCAGATCAGCAGGCGTGTGATGACTCTGAAGAGGTTATGTTAAGAGAACTAGAGAATAATATGTTGTCTTACTTAAAGATAATGCGTCTAGCAGCTAATCTTTTTAGTAAATATAAAAATGGCATAATTATTCCTATTGGCTCTGTCGCTGGAGATCGTGGAAGACAGAGTAATTATTTATACGGTACGGCAAAAGCTGCGGTGGCTACTTATGCATCTGGTCAGAGAAATAGACTGTATCCTGATGGTGTACATGTTTTGACAGTGAAACCCGGATTCATTGATACTGCCATGACAGCACATCTCAAAAAAGGTTTGTTGTGGGCGCAGCCTGAAGCTGTATCCTCAGCAATACTGAAAGCTGCTCGTAAGAAAGTAAATGTATTATATGTGCCATTTTTTTGGTACTATATAATGTTTATTATTAAAGCAATACCAGAACAAATTTTTAAAAGACTGAAGTTGTAATTACAACAATGTATAGTATCTTTAGATTATTTTTATTCCTAATCACATTTGTTTTTACGCTGTCATGGTTTTTACCGATGACACCTGCAGTTATAGCAGATGGTCTAGACCCATCTTGGAAAGCAACGTTAAACTATGCTTTTCTTGAGAAACTTGCTTTTGGGCGGGATGTGATTTTTACCTATGGTCCATTGAGTTTCTTAAATACGAATATGTTCCATCCATCACTTTATGGCTTTGTATTTGTTTTTCAAGTGTTGGTTGCATTTGTGTTTGCAGCAATTTCAGTTGTTGTGTTGAATGTTCAACGAAATATTTTTGTTAAGTTATTACTTTATTTAACAGTGCTGGTTATTGCCATACAGGCAAGTGCAGTTGTTGATAATTTAAATTTGGCTTTACCTGTTTTACTCGTTATTGTTGTGGGAATTCAAAGCCTTACTAAAGACAATCGAGCTTTTCTTAATGGGATAATAGTGCTGTTGATACTGTTGATGTCATTAACACTCCTAGCTAAAGGTTCTTCTCTTTTAATTGTTATTCCTGTTGTTCTCCTGTTGGATTTTGTTCGTGTTTTGGGAAAAAGATTACCTATCTATACAGTTGCAATAGCGTTACTAACAGCTATTACTTGGATTATCATTGGGCAGCCGATTTCAGCCCTGCCACATTATTTGGTTACCTTATTTGAAGTTGTTCGAGGCTATAGTGAAATGGCAATAGATGGACCGATGAAAAATGTCTATACGATTTTGCTCTGTGCTTTAGCTTTAGTTATTGGATTTGTTGTTTTGATATTTACAAGTTTTAAGCAGTTTTTAAGTATCAGAGATACAAAATTCATAGATGCAGTCAGTTATCTAATTATTGGTTTGTTGAGTATCGCTTTAGTAGTCTTTTTAAGCTTTAAGAGTGGCTTTGTAAGACATGATGGACATGAGACTTTAGCGTTTTTCGGGATTTTTATTGCGGCATTATTTTTTGGAATACTGTACTTTTCTTTTTCAAAACCGAGACTGATTACTTTGATTCCTGTGCTTTTAAGTATCAGTGTTTGTGTTTTTTATTATGGAAAGTATATGCAAGATAATTTTTACAAAAACCAGAATTACTTCTTGCTGTCTGCCCAAAACGCTTTTTATACACAACCTGTAGAAGGGTATAGATTTATTCGGAGGGGGATTGCGGCTCGAGCCCACTCCCAGCCCTTTTCTGAACCTTTTTTGATTTCACTCCTTGGCGATACCTACGACTTAGAAAAGCAATATGCACAACTATCTGCAAGAGTGACGCTACCAGATTACCTTACTGATAAGACGGTTGATATTTTCCCATGGGAACAGTCATTGATATTGTCTAAAAAGCTAAATCTTTCTCCTCGCCCTGTCATACAGAGTTACTCGGTCTATACAGAAAGCCTTGTGAAAAGAAACGTTGCCCATTATCTTTCAAGCGATGCGCCTGACTATATTGTTTTTTCTGTTCAAACCATAGATGATCGTTATCCTTCAATGGATGACGGGTCGCTTTGGCCAATTATTTGGCGTCGTTATCAAGCGATTGATTTAGTGGGTGGATATTTAATTTTACAAAAACGGGCAGATGTAAATGTTGTTGATATTAAGAAAGTAAATGCTGAAAGCTATAGCGTTAGTTTAGGTGAAACCATAACTGTTGATAATCTAGCTGTTACTTCAGGTAATGGTACTTTACTTTGGATAAAAGGGGAGGTTTCTAAAAATTGGTGGGGCAAAATAGTGAGTTTGCTTTTTAAAGCCCCGATTTTTAGAGTGGTGATACATTTTGATGATGGCTCGAGCCAGACCCATCGTATCCTCCCATCGATTTTTGAAAGTGGTTTCCTTCTATCTCCCTATGTTGCTAGTGCATCAGACTTTGCATTTAGCCAAAGTAGTCAAACTTCAGCTACACCGTCGCTGAAAAATGTAAAAAGTATTCAGTTTGTTGATACGCCACAAGTACGTCGCTTCTACAATCACAAGGTGACTGTGACTTTTGAAATTTTGGAACAAGACAACGAATTTATAGCCAGTGAACTTAAGCAACATATAAGAAATCATGAGCTATTTACCGATATTGTAAATAGCGATGCTTTTACAGTAGCTAATGGTAAACAGTGGAATCGTGACTGGCTGAAAGGCAGAGATGTTCTTTTTGCCCATGCGGATTCTCGTGCAGAACTGAATCTTGAGACACTTAAGTTGTCATCTTACGAGCATAATAATAAAGTAAATGTTGAATATGGCATTGCTGAAGGGGCATATTCTGGAGATGCAAAAACAAATGGTGTTATTTTTAATGTCATTGGCATAAATGCAAATGCAGAACAAACTGCACTCTTTTCTGATACTTTAGACCCCTTAAATGATA
>CALGZD010000016.1 GCA_937934635.1 uncultured Deinococcales bacterium | reverse complement strand
CAATGTACTCTTTAGCAATGTACTCCTTGCTAGCTTTGACAAATCATTTCAACTTTACCAAGACTTAGTTGCTACACTAGATGAAGCCACACTAAATCAAAAACTGCCAAACTTACCCTCAAATACAATTGGTCTACAACTTTGGTGTGTAGTTGGTGCACGGGAAAGCTATAGCAAAGCGATTAAAGCAAATCAATGGTCGGGTTTTTCTTGTTCTTTGAATAAACCTCACAACAAGAAAGATGTGCTAGCTGCCTTGCATAGTTCTGAAGATGTGGTCAAAGAGGTTTTTGGTGATATTCGTATGTATAGTGAAACTCAATACCAACTTATCGTTACACTATTAGAACACGAATGCCAACATCACGGACAGCTGATTCGCTATCTTTACGGACTCAAACTAGAGATTCCTGAAAGCTGGAAAGTCAAGTACGCTCTAAGCTAAGACAGATTTTTATGAAGCAGTACAGCTTGTACCACTTTAAACGAAAAAACTTGAACAAAGACAACTTGAACAAAGACAAACTAAAAGTGACTCCTCATACCAAGGGTCACAGGAACTGCAACGGTTGAACCGTTTCGCAACACACCTAACAGGATTACATCACCAACCTGTAGTGAGCGAATATAGATAAGCAAATCATCAAATGAACTAACAGTACGATTATTAACTGAGGTGATAATGTCTGCTTGATTGATTTGAGTTATTGCTGACTCTCTATTGCCTCTACCAGTGCGAACAATAGTTTGTTCGATATCTGGGTTTTGCAAACCTGCTAGGTCAGCACCAGAGTTTGGCGCAACATTTGTAATTATCAATCCCTGTACTTGTTGACCCTGTAATTGGTCATAGCCAAGTTGCGCTATTGCCTCTGCTGTAACTTCAAGCAGTGAAACTCCCAAATAAGGTACACCACGTTGTGTTCCTGTTTGCAGATTAGCGATAAGTTCACTGGCACGTCCACCATAGAGTGGTGCTGCAAAACCTAGTGAAGCATTGCGAGCACGGCTAGCAGCAACTGCAACACCAATAACGTCACCAGAGCTATTTAAAATAGGACCACCAGAATCACCTGGGGCGAGAGGTAGAGTTGAACCTACTAAACTTTCGGGAAAAGCTACATCTAAAAATTGATTAAGGGCAAACAGGCGACCAGCTCGAGCCGCATTGAATTGTCCTCTAGAGTTGCCAATAGCAAGTAAGGTCTCTCCTATTTCTGGTGTATTACTAAAGTCGATGCTTAGCGGTCTAAGATTAGTTGCATCAATGTCTAAAAGCGCAACATCTTGGTATTCATCAAAACCAACTAGCGCTGCACGGTAACGACTACCATCATCAAAAACCACATTAACTGAGCTAGCATTTTGCAAAACGTGGTATGCGGTTAAGATGCCACCATCCGCCGATATGACAAAACCAGAGCCAATACCTGCTGGAGAGGTTTCGATACGAACAGCCGAAGCTCGAGCTTGTTCAAATACCGTCTCTAAGCTATTACTCAAACCACTTTGCTGTCTTTGTCGATTATCTTGTTGCTGCCCTCGTCTGCCCTGACCAAATTGGGCAAGCGAAAGGCTTAAGAGCATAAGAATGCTAAGTAAAACTACCAAACGAAACTGAAATTTTTGCATATTTTCTCCTTAGAAGAAATCTCTAGTCGCAGTTTTACATAGACATGTTTGACTTCTTTTTAGGAAGTGTTTTGAAATTGTTTGGGTAGACCTCTCTACTTTTCTCTATCTGATATACTTTTTATACAAGTTCCTGATAGTAGTTGTAAGTTATGACTGATTCAAAACAAAGCATCAATTTAGATTTACCCATAATCACTAAGCGAATCAAAGAGATTCAGTTTTCTAACTATGATGTTGTGGTAGGCATTGCGACTGGTGGGGTAGTTCCTGCTAGTCTTGTGGCTTTTCACTTAAACCTGCCTTTAGAGATTATGCACATCAACTACCGTGCAGAGAGTAACAAACCCCAACGTCCTGAACCTGAATTGCTAAACACCTTTAGCCTTGCGGGAAATCAACGGGTTTTGTTAGTTGATGATGTTTCTGTTACAGGGCAAACTTTTGCCAAAGCGAAGACATTTTTAAAAAAACATAATGTAACTACTTTGGCTATAAAAGGTAAAGCAGATAGTGTTTTATTTGAAGATATACCAAGCTGTATTTTGTTACCTTGGCGAGATTACTAACAGTACTCCAACTCAAACTAGCTCACTAGAACTAGCTCACTAGACCTATGACTTAAGTCATGGGTCTTATTTTTATACCTAACTAGCGCATGATGCAGTCTACTACGCAGCTTTGCCATACTTTTGTTAACACGCTCAACCTTTAGCGTCCATCAGAATCAGAGTAGAAATAAAGGATATAAATCAAATGCAAAACTTCCCGTACCTTACCGATTACATCAATGAAGCTTTTAGCCATGAGCAAAAAAGGCTTGATTACATTTTAGTCCGTCCAGTGCTCATGGTTATTTACTTTTTCCTGCGCCTCATTGTTATCCCAATCAAGTTTATCTTTCACCGTAGAGCTTATGGTTTTGAAGAAAAAACCATCGACAAAATCATTGCCTTTGGCATCAAGCATTTAGCATCGCAAGATGCACTCAAACTACTGATTCGTCATGTACAGATTGAACCTCTACTTTACCGCTTTGTTCTTTCAGGAACGCCTGAGCGCAAATCTGGTACAACCGAAAAACTCAAAGGCATTGATGGTGACTTTAGCATTCGTTCGATTGAAGACATCGTCGAGCATGGTCTAACCATTTGCCATGATGACCTTTCTTATGAAGTTATGAAGCGATTCGATAAAGCTTCTTTTTTAAACAATCTTGAGTTTTATCGAAACAATCAACCAGAAGATATCGAACAATTCAGCAGTGAAATCTTAGAACTAAATCGTCAACACTCACTACAGCTTTTTGGCTGTACAAACGTGATTATCTTCATCGTCATGACCATCACCGTGTTTGGAGATCTACACACAGTCTTGCAAGCCTTGAATTCTTTTGATTCTGATTCATTGCTGCTTTGGTGCTTAAAAAACATTTGCGCAGATGACCCTCAAGCACTCGCTAACTTAGATTTCTATTTACCCTCAGAGAGCAACCGAAGTCATTACAACAACAGCATCTTCTTTTCTGATCCAAATGAATATCTATACCATCACATTGCATTTGATGAATTTGCCTACGAACTTTTGCATAAGCAAGCCAAGAGCATTTAGTTATCTAAAACTATCTAAAACTATAAAGCTATAAAGGAGATTATAATGAACAATTGTTATATCACAAGCACAGGCTCATTCTTACCAGGTGAACCAATAAAGAACAAAAATATTGCTAACTACTTAGGGGCAACACTTGGCGAATCTAAAGTTAAAGAAAAGATTCTAAAGGTCAATGGTATCCAAACTCGGCACTATGCGCTGGATGAAAATCAGAATGCCACACATTCAGCTTATGAATTAGCAGCTAAAGCAGTTAGAAACTGTCTTCCTCCTGCAACCAATTCAGAAATTAGTCCAGAATCTAAGGTTGAATACCTATCCGCAGGAACGACTAACGCACCGCTTATTGCGCCAGGCATTACCTCACTGCTTCATGACGAGCTTAATAAGCAGGGCATCATCAATCATGCTGTTGAGATTAACTCGAATTCGGGTATTTGCTCTTCTGGCGCACAGGCTTTTGTCAACGCAAGTCGTTCTGTAAAGTCTGGCGATGTAGAAAAAGCAGTCTGTGTTGGCGTTGAGCAGCCTTCTGTTATTTTGAAATCAAAAGCCTTTAGACCAAGCTATGATGTCGCAACTATTTTCAAGAACGTCCGAACATCAAAGTGGTTTATGTCTACCTTTTTACGTTTTATGTTATCTGATGGCGCAGGTGCTTTTTTGCTTGAACAAGAACCTAGTCAAGAAGGTCACTCACTTCGTATCGATTGGACCTATTCACGTTCCTTTGCCAACGAAGCACCTTTATGCATGAAACTGTCTCGTAAACCTTCCCCTATACTTAGTCAAGACATCAACATTTTATCTGAGCACATGCCACGTCTATCTAAAAAAGCAGTTGAAGAGGCTCTAGCAAAACACGATGAAACATTAGCTAACTATACAGCCATTCTTCCACACATGTCCTCTTACTACTTTGAAAAAACTGTAACAAAAATTGTTGCGAAGCTATCACCTCACAAAGAAGTTAAGCACTGGACAAACCTACATACCGCAGGAAATACAGGTGCAGCGAGTATCTACATCATGCTAGATGAATACATGAAAACGCAGCCTGTACATAAGGGTGACAAGCTCCTACTTTTTGTTCCTGAATCTGGTCAGTTCAACTTTGTGCTGATGAGCCTCACGGTAGTTTGACTATGAATATAGCTGTTATTGGTGCTGGAAGCAGTGGGCTTATCACCCTAAAATATGTAACCGATAGTTTTCCGAATGCAACCGTTACTTGCTTTGAAAAAGGTGACTCGGTACGAGGCTGTTGGGGAAATCAGCGAGATGATTTTATTTCAACCTCGACAAAATATACAACACAGTTTTCCTGTTTTAGAAAGTATCAACTTCCAGATGCAACTGAACAAAACTTTGACGAGTTCTATCGGGGCAAAGAATTTGGTGACTATCTTGAAGATTTTGCTGAACACTTTGAACTGGGTAAGTACATTCAGTTTGGTGTGGCTTTAGAAGAAATCATCCCTATTGGTGAAGCATGGCAACTCAAGCTTTCGAAGAATGGTCAAGTTCAAACACAATATTTTGATGCTGTGTTTATATGTACAGGACTGGTGAATCAAAAGCTTCCGATTGAATCTCAACATGTTCCTGTTGCAGAAAATTTCGAAGCTGTTCGTGATTCAAAGGTAGTTGTCGTGGGTGGTGGTGAATCTGCAACGGATATCGCCAATCACTTAGCTAAGCCAGAGTTTAATAACGAAGTATATTTATCATTGCGGTCTGGTGTACGAGTCAGTCCACGCTACCACCCTATTCGAGGTGTACCTTCTGACTTTTTGCGTAATAGACTTTTGCTTTCTTTTAACAAAACCTTACGCAATAAACTTGGGGAAGGCTTTGTAAGTTTTCGTATTCGGTTTGAAGAGTTTTTGGCTAAGGTGTTTCCGCATCGGGCAAACTATCAAGATGGTAAGGCTGGGGAACAGAGATTGCGGAAGATGTGGGATATGAAACTGAAGGCTCGAGCCAAGGGCGCTCTCTTCAACGTCTTCCATAATAAAAGTGATGCCTTCTTAGACGCAGTAGCAGAAAATCGACTGTCAATCATCGGTCCAGCAAAAGATACTACATGGACTAAGTTCTACAACTTTGATCAAGATGAAACGCTTAACATCATGCCAGATGTGCTCGTACCATCTACAGGCTATCGCTCAAGGCTAGCAGACCTTTCCAAAGGCACACTGCAACTCAAAGACTTCTATCATGGTTGTGTCTATATATCTAATAACAATCTATTCCTAATTGGTTTTGCCAGACCCATCATTGGCAACATCCCGAGTATTAGTGAAATGCAAGCTAGGTATGCTGTCGGTATGCTTTCGGGTAAACATAAACTTCCAGAAGATGTCAGAGAACAACAGCACATAGCATGGAAAGAACTCTCGGAAGAATATAGTTCAATAGATGTAGACAATGTTTACCCTGTAGAACAGTTTCCTTACTGCGATGTTTTGGCAAAAGAAATGGGTATGATGCCAACACTCAAAAATACTGACTTTAGAACATGGGTAAAACTAAACCTCGTACCTGCTAGCACACTGCATTACATAAATAATGATATAGATGATTACTTTGACAAACAGGCACTTAGCAAAGAAAGAATCTATACGCCACCTGTACTTATATTTATTCTGCTTATAATTCGTATAGCAGAAATGTGTTGGCAAGCTTTCAAAAACTTGAAGATTTCGCCAAATAGAAAATCTAAGAAGCCTCTAACAAGTTCCTAAGCTGAAATTCATGCCTAACAGGGTGCATAACTGCATGTTCTAACATCGCATCAATACAGTATTCTGAACCCCAGCGTGAAGTATAGGCAGGTTGATAAAAATGTTTTTCTTCAATATCTGCTAAGGGTAAGCGCCAGCGTTCAAGTACATGTTCCATATAGGCATCAGCCTGTTCAGCGATAACTTCAATTGAGGGAGCTTCATTGATTTGTGGGTCTGGCAACTCTAGCTTTTCACACATCCATGTCATGTAACTCCTTGCTGCTGCTAGGTTGTGTCTGAGTAGTGTTTCAAGAGAAATGTACTCCGTGTCTTCAGTTTCTGGCAAACTGATGTTTGCAGCCTTGGCTTCTTTCCACCTAGCTAGAAAGTTTCGCATGTGATGTTCGTGGAGTAGAACTAGCGCCCTCGCCCCACCGTATTTGTAGTGCTCTAATGACATAATAATTTCCTTTTAGCTATACAGAATTATGCAGAACCTTGTAGCATTTCGTCTACAAGTAAGCTAATTCTATCTTTAATCTCTGGGTTGACAATCTCTGGGCTGACAATCTCTGGGTTAGCGGGCACAGTATCTGTACCACTATCTGAGAAATCATTCTTCACTGCATAGACGAACCTTGGCACTATCCAGCATCTAAAATCGAGCATTAGTGAATTGGCAAATGGCATCACAGACATATAGGAGTTTCTACCACCCGCAGCACATAAAAAGCCGATAGTCTTGCCAACAATTTCGTCATTTGTCAGTAGTTCAACCAAGTTCTTTGCTGCTGAAGATACATCGTAGTTGTAGATGGCACAAGCAAAGAGAATATGGCTGGCTTTGGCAACTTCCTGACGAAATTCTTTTACAACGTCGCTATCACCAGAAGCTGCTCGACCACTTTCTGGTAGCTCATACTCTCTGAGGTCAATCAGTTTATTTGCTACACCTTTAGCATTTAAGTTTTCTTGTGCAGCTTGGGCAAGAATGAAAGAACGAGATGTTGGACTAAGACTTGTAGCGAAGATTAAAACTTGTTTGCTTTCAGACATGTTTTTAGTATACCGCTTTAGTATATCGAATTTTCACATTCGAATTTTCACATTCGATTTTTTTTAGTGCCACTTTTTGTAATGAGCCTATTTAGGCTACATCAGTCTCAAGACAAATAAGGACTAAGAATTGAACTCAAAGCAAGCAAAATAATAAGTGCATAAACCATTTTTCTAAGTTGAACTTTTGAGATTTGATTGCCAAAAACCACACCAACATAGGTACCAAGTGCTACCACAGGTAGTAGCCAGAGACTCTGCATCGTTGGTGGAATAATCGCTTGACCGTAACTAAAGTAGAGTAGTGCTAATTGGATTGGCAATGTGAGCATGAGCAACTGCACAGTAAATGCCCTAGAAGTTTGATTTGTCCACGTTTGTGCCATAACCCAAAGTACGGTGGCTGGTCCGCCGATAGAAGCAACCCCTTGCAAAATGCCACTGCTTACAAATGCAAAAATCCCCCACAAAGGATGTAAGTTGTCTCTTGCTTTAATTTTTAAAGCAAGTTGAAGTAAAACCACTGTGAGCAAGATAAGCCCGATAACTTGTCTGATTTGGGAGCTGGAGAGGAGCTCGAGCCTTGCGAGTAACCACAAGCCAATCGGCAAACCAAGTGAGCGAATCACCAAAGCATAAAGTGCCAAACCCCAAAGCAAGTGCTGCCTAAGCTGAAAGCTCGTCAAGCCCACTTGCACAATCGATGTAACTGCACTAATCACGATGGCATCAACAACAGGAAAATCTAGCCAGAGCAAAATCGGCATCATCACAACGGCGTAGCCAAAGCCTGTCGCTCCCTGAATAAATGCCGAAGCAAATGTTGCAACGATAAGTATAACGACTTGAACAGACACTTAACGTGTGCCTGAAATCGTACTGCTTAAAATCGTACTGCCTAAAATGATAGATACAGTGATAGATATCATGCTTTAAATCATAGCGTTACTTGGGTAGGGTTCTGTGTCCAGACCAAGTACCTTTGCAAGTGTCGGGGTAACTTGCAGAGCATCTGCTGTTTCAATAATTTGTGCTGAAAAATCAGGTCTAGAAAAGTAAGGACCAGCAAAAAGACAAAAACGGTCATCACCTAAAGTACCTGGACGAAATCCATGAGACGAGGTGTAGTTAGGCTTACCTGTCACATCTGCCTCTTCTGAATCCTCAAAAGCTG
>CALGZD010000015.1 GCA_937934635.1 uncultured Deinococcales bacterium | reverse complement strand
TATGAATTTTAGTTTCCCTCTAGGAACAATTGGCGACCCTGTTGGGCAAGAGGGCAGTAGTGTGGTGCTCTATGACTGGCTCGAGCGTGGGGCTGGTGACCTGAATTCAGTTGAACTTGCAAATGCTTTCAACGACCTTGGCTTACGCCGAGGTGGCGGTGTTTCCAAAGAAACGATGGGTTTTTCAGCTTCGATGCTTGTCGATGCCTTTCCTGAGACAGTTGCGTTACATGCCGATGTACTTCGTCGTCCAAAACTGTTAGTAGAAGAATTTGAACCTAGTCGTCAACTTGCCTTGCAAGAACTAGCTTCGCTAGATGATGACCCACCAACACAGATGTTCTTGGCACTTTCTAAAGACTTTTTTGCGTCTGAACATGGACGTAGTAGTTATGGTAGCCAAGAAGGTTTAGAAGCGCTTACGGCTGAAAGCGTCGTAGCAGATTATCAAAATCGCATGTCGCCAAATGGCATGATTGTTAGTGTGGCTGGTGGTTTGACCTTTGATGAGGTCATTCAAGCGATTGAGTTACACTTTGCTGATTGGCAAGGTCCAGAGGTGGTACTGCCAAAAGTAAGTGTGAATAACCCTAGGTATACACACATTACATCTGATAGTTCGCAAACACATATTGGTTTGGCATTTCCTTCTATCTCTCCAAATGATATTGCTCGTTATAAAGAGAATATGGCAATGAATGTGCTGAGTGGTGGTATGGCGTCACGCTTATTCAGTGAAGTGCGTGAAAAACGTGGCTTAGTTTACTCGGTGAGTGCATTTAGGCGAACAATAAAGGACTTTGGCTATACCATGGCTTATGCAGGAACAACACCAGAGCGGGCTGATGAAACCATTAAGGTCTTGCTTGCAGAGTTGGACAGGTTGCATGAGGGTGTGAGTGGGGAAGAGCTCGAGCGTGCTCGCACAGGTGTCTTATCAAGCCTTGTCATGCAAGGTGAGTCCAGTGGAGCAAGGGCTGGCAGTTCTGCAAGGAGTACATTTTTGTTAGGTAAACCAAATTCACTTGATGAAGTAAAAGCTGTTATTGATGCAATCACACTGGAAGATGTCAATAATTATTTAGCAGATAAAGAAAGACCAAAAGCAAGCATTATGAGCTTGGGACAGAAGGAATTAGAGGTGGATGCATTATGACAGTTCAACCTAAAAGTGCTGAGCAAGCTTTAAGCTTTCACCACCATAAGCTAGCCAATGGTTTAGAAATTATTGGTGAACATAACCCAAGCGCACAGAGCTTTGCGGCAGGTTACTTTGTAAAGACAGGTTCTAGAGACGAAACAAAAGAGGTTTCTGGTGTTTCGCACTTTTTAGAACATATGATGTTTAAGGGTACAGAAAGACGAACTGCTGAAGACATCAACCGTGAATTTGATGAATTAGGTGCAAATTACAATGCCTTTACAAGTGAAGAGCAAACAGTCTACTACGGAGCAGTGATTGCTGATAGGTCTGCTGCTTTGCTTGATTTGCTAAGCGATATGATTCGTCCGTCACTGCGCCAAGATGACTTTGATATGGAAAAAAATGTCATCCTAGAAGAAATAGCAATGTACGATGACCGTCCCAACTTTAAGGTGTTTGATCAAGCTAGAGAACACTACTTTGCTGAGCATACTTTGGGCAACAGTGTTCTTGGCACTGTTGATTCTATCACTGCTCTGGAACGTGACCAGATGATGGTTTATTTTGAAAAGCGTTATGCTGCAAACAATATGGTGCTGTGTATTTCAGGCAACTACGATTGGGATGCAGTAACAAGTCAAATTCAGGAACAAACCAAAGCATGGTCTTCACAAGAGTCCGAGCGTTTTTATCCTGATACAAAAGGCATACTTGGTAAACATTCAAAGACCGAAGAACGATTACACAGGTCGCACGTTGCGATTTATGCGCCTGGTGTATCTGCCCAAGATGACCGACGCTTTGCGGCTTCAATTTTGGCTTATTGTATTGGTGGTGGTCATGGTAGCCGCTTGCACTGGGCTTTGATTGATAAAGGTTTAGTGGACAGTGCTAGTCTATGGCATAGTTCTTCTGATCAGCATGGGGATTTTAGTGCATATCTTTCTATGGAAGCTTCAAAATATGATGAAGTGATGCAAATCTTTCGTGACTGTTTAAAGCATGTTCAAGATGAGGGTATTGCGCCTGAAGAATGGCAAAGAGCACAAAGAAAGTTTGCAACGGGCATTACGTTAGGTGGGGAGACACCATTTAGTCGTCTCATGTCTTTTGGTAGGTCCTATCAATATACCCAGCAATACATGAGTGTTCAGCAAACCGTTGACTTGGTAAAAGCTACTAGTTTAGAGCAAGGCTTAGCCTTGTTAGAGACAAAGCCTTTTAATGAGCTTTTTGAGTATGTTTTAAAACCAAACTAATCTTCAATCTGAACTAGAATTATAAGTAAATCATATGAAGGGTAGATATACTCTTTCACATCTTGCAGTTGTATAAATTTGCGTTCTAAACGCTAGTTCCCAATTTTGCGGATTATTCAAAAACACCGTGGCAATGGGCTTTTCAGGAAATTCAGTAAAATTTCAAATGGATGGATATGCAGAAAAACCATAAATATAAGGCTTTTTGAATAAATGCAAGATGTTATACCAATTCCGTTTATATCCCTAGTTTAGTCTGATTAGTTTATGTCTGATGTCATTTTTATGGAGATATCTAGATAACTCACAGATTATTAGATACAGAATATGGTTGAGCAAATGATAGCCCTAACTCATTTGTTGATTACATATAGTTTTGGACACGGTATCAAAATGTAATATCTATATGTATAGCAGTTCCACGATTCACTGCAACAGCAGTGA
>CALGZD010000014.1 GCA_937934635.1 uncultured Deinococcales bacterium | reverse complement strand
TACTTTTATCAACATCTAAGCTCGCAAGGAGGTGCTCATCCTCATCTGTGAGCGCTTCACTAGTATCTAGCAGCAACAAGCTTAAATCGGCATTTGCTGCAATTTCTTTAGACGCCTCTACCCCACTAGCCTCGATGCTATCTTGCGTTTCCCGTATACCTGCCGTATCCACAGCAACAACTGGAATACCTGCAATGTCTAGCGGAGCTTCTAAGTAATCTCTGGTTGTGCCTGCTTGCTCACTGACAATAGAACGGTCATAGCCAAGAAGCGCATTGAGCAAGCTTGATTTACCGACATTTGGACGACCGATTAAGGCAAGTTTTGCGCCTTTAGTGACTAGCGTGCCAGCTCGAGCCGTGCCCAACAACTCCTCAACCCCTTCAAGTGCCCTATTTAGGGGCTGCGCCAATTCACTCTCTTCAACACCTTCTTCAGGGTAATCAATCACCGCATGGATATTGGCATAAACCCTTGTTAGATCACTTTGGATGGCATGAAATGCCTCACTCAAGCGCTTATTAAGCCCTAAAGAGGCTTGTCGCCTTGCACCATCTGACTGAGCATTGACCATTTGCAAAACGGCTTCTGCCTCGACTAAATCTATGCGCCCATTGAGGTAAGCACGTAACGTAAATTCACCTGGCTTAGCCAAGCGCGCACCGTGTTGAATGCAAAGCTCTCTAGTCTTGCGTAAAACAGCAGGACCACCGTGAGTCTGGAGTTCAATGACATCTTGAGATGTGTAGGAATGAGGATTGCGAAAGCTTAGGAGTAAGGCTTCATCAACCAAGCTTGCTTCTTGAGACTCTTCGGCTGAAGTATCAATTACGTTACCGTAGACAATTCGCCCAGCATCTAAATCTGCAATGCTCAACTCATCTTTTTTGGCTTTAAATATCTTTGAAGCAATCTGAAAACTATCAGGTCCAGATAATCTAACAATGCCAACTGCGCCAACGCCGGGGGCAGTAGCGATTGCGGTGATGGTGTCCTCAAGTGGTGGTAATTCCATTAGTTCCTATCATACGAAGCAAATACGTTTTTGAACAGAATCACCTGAAATAATGCCTTTATACCAATTCCACTTAATTAAGCTTTTCCACAATTAACTGACTTAGGTCAGTTAATTGGTATTACGTGTAAACACAATAATAATGCTTTTTCATATACTTCAGTCAATTTTGTTTGTATGCAGACCACTATCAACAATCCGCACTGGTAATGGCGAACTAGACTCATCCATGTACAAATTACGATAGGGAAATGGAATCTCTATACCACCATCGCTAAAGGCTTCTTTAATGCCCTGCTGAATGCTATTGCGAAGGTCTAAATAATTTTCAGTTGTGCCCCAAACAGAAAATTGTAAATCAACTGAAGACTCTCCAAAACCTTGAGCAATAATTTGTGGACTAGGATCATTCAAACAAAGTGGATTACTTTCTGCTACATGAAGAAGCGTATCTTTCACACGCTGTAAGTCTTCGTTGTAGGCAACACCAATCATGGTATCTACTCTCCTAATAGGAAAACGATTGAAGTTAGTAATTTCAGACTTGACCATTGTTTCATTGGGAATCCGAACCAGTAAATTATCAAAGGTACGAAGCTTCGTAGAAAGTAAATCAATGGAAAGGACTTCTCCAGTAGTGCCTCCTATCTTAATAACATCCCCAACTTCTACAGAACGCTCCATTACCAAGAAAAGACCACTAATTAAATTTGAAACTGACGTTTGCGAAGCAAAACCAATAGCAAGCGTGACTATACCTGCTGCACCCAGTAGAACACCAAAGTTAAATCCTAGTTCACGCAGTGCAGAGATTAGAAACAGTAAGAAAATAGTGTAGGAAACTAAACGCCTAAATAGTAAACGTTGTTGTGGTGTAAGCGCTTTGCCAAAACCTCGCATGATGGCAAGTCGGGCTAAACGAGCTAAAACGAACCCTATAATTACAAGCAGGGCTGCACGAATAAAAGCCGCAAGAGAAATTCCACCAACCAAATTAGTAAAGTCAATGGCATCCAACCATTGCTGCATGGAATTAATCATGGAATCAATCATGCTCCTGAAAAAAGCCTACTAAACGCACGAACAACCAGATTGCTTTCAGCTTTTAAGTTAGGTGCAGCCAAACGCTCTGCTTCACCAGCTTCTACAGGTGCACCCTTGCGAATTTGCAGTGTGGCATTATCAGTATTTTGCTCACGCGCCAAAGTAATCGTTTGCGTCCAGAGATCATTGTTTGCCCGATATAGAGCAAGGTATTGAATAGGTAGTTTTACTCTCTCTAACAGCAAACTTGTTTTACTGCGATTGCGTATCTTGATTGGAGTAATAGCACGATTAGGTGTATCGGGTAAATCTTCTAAGCGTAAACGTCCTAACGTACTACTGGCATAGCACAGTTCACCCTCAATAGTACTTGAACCAAACCACGTATCTGAAGGTCGAAAGGTTGGAAAATCTCGTAAGATGTTGTTACTTTCCCCTACTCCCACTCGCACCCACACTGGAGTCATAACATACATAGTTACTTCTTCTCCACTTTGAACTTGAAATGGTTCTCTGGGTTTAATCACTACAGGACGGTCTGCTAACACAGGCTGTAAATGCAACATTGTAGGAGCTTGCTTAAAACTGTAGCGATAGACTTTTGCATCAGCATGAATATCATGGTGCGACACAGTAGCATCATGACTTATGGTTGAGGCAAGCGGGTCATCACTGCTTTGATAATGCGCAATACGCCACTCTTGAGGGTATCTAGTAAGCCACAAAGCACTAGCACCAATTTGCCAGCGCCCGATGTGGCTTTCTTGACGCTCAAATTTCCCCCACCATACGGTTAGTGGTTGGTCAATTGGAATAGTCATACAGAATTTAGATTTTTCAACCCGATATGTTCATCTCTTTACAACCAACAACTATAAATTTATTTACTCAACCACTAATGGTAGTTATCTGGTCAGTACCTATAGCAGTTCAACGATTCACTGCTGTTGCAGTGAATCGGCGAGGCAGATGCCTGTGGCAAGCACACAGGGTGCGAATAAGAATTAACTCACTTAGTGTGTACAGTTGTTACGTGGAAACGCTACTAAAACGACTCTATTTATATTTGCAATTAAGTTTACTTTGAAGTTTTTTGAATCCCTCTAAACAACCAAAGAACAAACAGAACTGATAAAACAAGAAAAATTATGATGGCTAAAATATTCAAAAATAAAAGCATGTGCATAGTATAACAAAAAAAACACCAAAAATGGCAATCTTTCAGCCTACTAATCTATTTTATTGCGTCACAAAACTATTAATCCCCTGAGCATCTAACCGAGCCTTAATCGCATTGATTTGCTCAATCGGTAGTGGTCCAATCAATAACTTGAGCCAGATACCTTCTTGACGCTCTGACACAGGATAACTAAGCCCTCTAAGAAGCGAAGCATGGCGTGCTGCTAAGCTATAGTCGGTATAGGCACCAACTTGTAAATACCTTGCAGAAGGTAACTGAGTTTGTGTGCCAAGAAACGGACTCGGACTAAAACTTCCTGTGGGGAGGGCAGGGCTCGAGCCGTTCACATTTTGAATGCCAAACGCTGGTGTCGCCTGATGGTTAAAAATAACCCCTGTAGCTGGCGGATTAACAACTGCAACTGGTGGAGGCGCAAAAACCGTCCCTCCAGAAACAACCCCATTTCCTGATACTGGCGTAATAACAATACTCGGTGCTGTAGCA
>CALGZD010000013.1 GCA_937934635.1 uncultured Deinococcales bacterium | reverse complement strand
TAAACATAGTTTTAGAAATTTAAATAGCATAGCTAAAGACCCCAACTTTTTTCATTCATTTTGTATAGTTTGTCTTTTTAAGATGCAAACTTCAACAAACTTCAAAATAGCTCTATCGTGATAGAAATACTTTATCAATTTTGAATATGTATCAAATGATATCGCATACGAAAATATGATTCATACAGCGTTTCCACGAAATAACTGTACACACTGAGTGGCTTTATTCTTACTCGCACTCCGCTCGCCGATTAACTGCTGTCGCAGTTAATCGTGGAATTGCTATTACTTATCGTTAATGTCTTACGCTTAGCTAAGAGTGCCTAGTTTAACGTTTTAAGATTACTGGATTCACTAAATAAAGAATCTGTTTGTATCGGGAAATCACCAACTTCTTCATGAAAGAGCTTTTCAAATTGAGCTGTTTTCATCTTGGCAATGACTTCGCCTTCAAGTTTATGCGTTGCTTCAAGAATATATAGAACAAGTGACTCATTATAAGGATCAATATCACGCAGTTTGCTTGCTAAATCCAAGCATTTGCTATAATCCCCAGCGTCATACCACTGTTCTAACATCTGTAAACCAACTGTAAGTGCAGACCATGCGATGTTTCCACGCTCCTGTTCTGCCCATTCTGTACTACTGTTTGGTAAGAACTCACCATCGTAGCTCATGAGCATCTGGAACACATCTTCAGGTATAGCCGTATTGAGACTGTATTTTAGCTTTTCAATATCCCATTCAAATTCATAGTTGTTGTGGATGATACTATAGCTTCTTGTCTTAACGTCGTAAGGCACTTTTAAGCCAGGTACAGCGCTCTGCAAGTCATAGCGTACTTGGTGGAAATAATTTTTTGCCCGTTTAGGGTCGTCATCTGGGAAAAGTCCTAGCATAATCTCTTCTAGCTTTGATTGTGGATGACGCAAAAGATAACACGCTATTTCGACTGCACGGTTCATAGTTAAACGCACTGGCTCATTGTCAATGTAAATAGCTTCTTGCCCTAAGCTGCGTAATGTAACAACTGTAGGTTGTTTTTGAATTTGCCCTTTTTCAATATAGTCATGGTGGATGACTTTAGCGTAATGTTCTTCTGGCAATGCTTCTAAATAGGCATGTACACGGTCCAATGTTCGAATTTCCATAGGAATAATTGCCACTTTACCAATAGCATGACGAACATCAGTTGCTTTACACATAAGACTTTCTGCTTTAGTTACTTCTCCTATTTGTAATTTGTACTCTGCGAAGTGTAGATATACACATGCAAGTACTGGAGGTGATGCAGCCTCTTCAAAAGCAGAAATGGCTTTCTTGAACTCAGTCTCAGCATTTTCATCCCCTAAGTGAGCTAGTAGTGTTGCCTCTCTAAAATTCAGATATCGTTCTGAATACTTAGATTTCGGAATCATTTTGGCATGTGCTATATATTTTCTAGCATCGGAAATGTTTCCAAGCTCAAGATGCACTGTTGCAAGTAGCATGGTTGGAAAACTTTCTTTTGATTCGCTGTTTAATTCCTTAGCTTTAGCAATAGCTTTTTCATAACACTCTTTGGCATCGTCTAAGCGATTTAAATTCCGATATATAAAGCCCTGACAATTTAACCTACTTGCTTCTAATTCAGGTAAGCCACTTATATCGACTTTATCGATGATACTTTGGGCTCTTTCAAATTCTCCTAGATAACCTAAAGGTAAAACTTGATGAAGTAGTAAGGTGTTTTTGCGTACAGGATTAGCTTCCTTAATGGCAATATCCATGTATTCTGTAGCTAAAAAATGTTGTCCTAACTGTGTGTATATCTGTGCCATATTATGGGCAATACCATAACGACAACGTTGTGCCGCCTCTTCTGATAAGAAGGTTTGATACCACGCTAATTCCATATACTCTAAGGCTTGATCTAGTTTACCCGAATTGCCATCTAAAGCTGCCAATTGCCGATAATAAAATGCTGTATCAAGAGGGCTAAGCTTATGCTTGATTGCTTCAATATTGTCCAGCATTTTGTAGGCAAGAGTAATCTTACCTTTGCTTTCAAAAGCACTAGCAAGTTCAATATGTGCTTCGATGCAACCTTCTGAAATAGCAGTTTGTAGGGTGTTCACAATCTCTGTATAGTTTCCGTCAATCAGAAAAAGTGCTAATCCACCCCATCGCTTGTCTATGGCTGTAGGAGATGGTAACAACTTGAAGACTTCATAAGCCCGTTTGTATTCACCAATTCTAATATTTTCTGGGATTTCTGAAGAACACATATGAGGTTTAGACCACTCCTAACTGCTAAAACAGCTCAATTTATCAATTTTATTCACAAGTACTGGCATAACTATACTATTTTCCAGAATTAATATCTATTAATTTCAAAGTAAACCCTTCATACATAGCTTGAAATAGAGCCACAATAGGTTTGCAATAGGCTCACTTTTTATTCTCTGTTCATATTTGAAACAAATCAGGGGAATAACTATGAAAAGCCTAAATCTAATTACACATACTATTCTAACTAAAAGAAACCAGCGCAAATTGATTATTTCTCTTTGTCTAGTAGTTTTTATGCTGATTACTGGAACAAGTTTTGCTGAAGGAACTGCTGTAATAGGCGGATGCTGCTAGTTCCATTTTTTAATCTTAGGTCTCTCTGTCAGACTAGAGTTCTTGTAGTTCCAGCCTGATTGTGTGACAAACATAACAATCGCACTTCCCAAAAACCTTTTTCTTTTTCCCTTTTTGCTCACTTTTGGGAAGTGCATATTTTATTTTACGACTTACTTATTCAGTTTTTAAATTCTTGGTCTCAATAGACAGCTTGGACGTCGTGGTGATAACCCAATCTGTCTTGTGACAACATACTTCAGCACTTCTCAAGATTTTCCAATTTTTGGTCTGTCTGAGAAGTGCTCGTTTTATTGATAGTGCTATTTATTTTGTCTTATATATGCTGCCGAACTGTATTCTTTGGATTACTTTGTAAATCCTGATGATAACTTCCATATTTTACTAGCATTTCACTGTAAGGCATGGGTTTCGAGAAATAGTAGCCTTGCCCTAGATGACAATCAGCATTTTGTAACCAGTCCAATTGTTCGCTAGTTTCAATACCTTCAGCAACAATTTCTCTATTTAGGTGTTTCGACAACTCAACTATCGTTGAAATAAGTTTTTCAGTGAACTCAGTATTGTCACTATCTGCTAGTAGCTTGTCAACGAATGACTTGTCGATTTTTACGGTATCTGCAGGTAGGTCTTGTAAATATGCCAAAGAAGAGTACCCTGTACCGAAATCATCAATCGCTGTTTTAATTCCATGACTTCTAAGAATATTTAGACACTGGCTACTATCATTGAGATTTTCTATAAGCACAGATTCTGTAACTTCGAGCTCGAGCAACTCTGGCATCAAACCTGTACTTTCTAAGACTTGTAAAACATGTTCATCTAAATCTGGCATCGTAAATTGTACAGGTGACATATTCACCGAAACACTTACGCCAGGCAAAAAGCTTTGCCAGACAATTGCAGTCTTAATGGCTTCTTCTAATACCCACCTATCAATCGGAACAATGAGACCGACTTTTTCAGCAATAGGAATAAATGCGTTTGGTGGAACAAGACCTTTTTCAGGATGATTCCACCTGATTAATGCTTCAAATTTTTCAATTTTATTGTTTTTCAAATTGATAATTGGTTGGTAATAAAGTTCAAATTCATTTCTTGCTAAAGCTAAACGCAAATCCTTAGATATTTCTTGCTCTTGTTTTGCTACAAGCGTCATAGATTCTGTATAGACACAAGATTTATTTTTACCTGACTGCTTTGCTTGATACATTGCAATATCAGCACGATTGAGCAAGCTTGTGCAATCAGTACCATCTTTAGGATAAAAGCAAATCCCTATACTCGAAGTAACTGTAACGTGCTCTCCTGACAAGTTAAATGGTGATTTAAAACTATCTAGTAAGGCTCGAGCCGTGGCTTCAGCATGTATTGGCGTCTTAACATCTCGGATGATATAAACAAATTCATCACCACTAATACGAGCAACCAAATCACGATTAGGGTTTTTTTCTTGCTCTTTCATGTCATTAGCATGTTGAAGAGTGCTATTGAAACGTTTTGCAATATGTTGCAAAAGTTCATCGCCAAACTGGTGTCCTAAAGTGTCGTTGATTGATTTAAAACCGTCTATATCTATAAATAAAATTGCTAGGTTATGCGTTGCGGGAGAGTTGATATAGAGCTCGAGCTCTTCTTGCAGCATCAACCGATTTGGCAATCCTGTTAAGCGATCGTATCTGGCAAGTTGATTAGCTAGTGATTCTTGAC
>CALGZD010000012.1 GCA_937934635.1 uncultured Deinococcales bacterium | reverse complement strand
CCCAAACACTAGCAATTAGTTTGTTGCTCGTTGAAACTGTCTTCCCTTTGTTGAATTACACCTTTCAAGCAAAAACCGTAGCACATTGTATAGGTGTTGTTGTTCCAGTGTTTACATCCTATCTCGGTCATAAGTATTGGTCTTTTGCGGAATAATACTAGTCATTCTTATGGGGACTAATCTATTAAACATGCAAAAAGTGTCAAGTGTACAGCAGAATATAGTTATTAGTATCGATATTTTTTTCTTTGGTAGAAGTGCATGAATCTTAAGGGGAACAAAAGGCGTATACTCATATCTTGGATAATTGTGATTACTGTTTTTTGGTTAATTATTGTAATGGCTGATGTAGGATTTGTGGATATGTTTGATACTTTAAAGCAACGTCCTTTAATTGCTATTGTAGTGCTACTAATTGCCTATACAATCAGACCTTTCCTTTTGCTTCCCACGACCATCATGAATGTGTTCAGCGGTCACCTTTTAGGGTTGTGGCTAGGCTTTTTCTTAGCTTCAATTGCTGTTCTTATGTCCAGCAGTATAGGCTATATGATAGGTCGTTATTTTTCAAATAAAAATTCTGTTGAGGACATGACTGCTAAACACCCAATAGTCGCTTCACTTAGTCAACAGTCTTTTCTTGTTGTTTTGATTTCCCGTTTGATGTACTTACCGAGTGATTTAATTAATATACCTGCTGGATTTTTAAGAATTAGGATTCAACATCTTATTCTGGGAACGCTTTTAGGAAGCTCGCTTATTATCTTTTTTGCTGCGAGTTTTGGTGCTTCTATAGACGGGAGTTTGAAAGATGCTGCTTTTTCAATTGATGCACGACTTCTGTCTATTTCCTTAATATGTGTGTTGCTAAGTCTAGTACTTTCATGGTTACTTAGAAGACGTTTTGTAGATAAAGGTTTAGTATGAAACCGCTTGTTGTTGATCTTGACGGTACCTTGGTAAAAACAGATTTGTTTTTCGAAGCCACTTTCCTATTTTTATTTAAACATCCTTTAAATATTTTTAGGCTTTGCTTGTGGTTGTTGAAAGGCAAAGCCTATTGTAAGGCGATGGTTGCGGCATCTGTAGATTTAAATGTAGCGGCTCTTCCTTTTCAAGAAGAATTTCTTGAATTTCTAAAAGATGAAAAGGCAAAGGGGCGAAGGCTGGTTTTGGCAACCGCAGCTAATGAAAATTATGCTTTTAAAATTGCCGAGCAGGTTACCGTTTTTGATGAGGTGCTAGCAAGCAATGAGAACTATAATATGGCAGGGTCTAATAAAGCTGCAAAATTAATCGAGCTGTTTGGCGAAAAGGGCTTTGACTATGCGGGAAATGCAAAGGTTGATGGCAAAGTCTGGGGATATTCCCAAAATGCAATTGTTGTTAATCCTTTTAGAGGTGCTCTTCAAAAAGCGAAAGGGCTTACTACGGTCAGTAGGGTTTTTGAGGATAGACCGAATTCCTATATTAAAACTTTTCTCAAACAACTTCGTATTCATCAGTGGGTAAAAAATGTGCTCATCTTTGTGCCTTGGCTTTTAGGGCATGATTTTCTTAATTTTTCAAGTTTTACCAATCTGATTATTGCTTTCTTTTCGTTTAGCTTATGTGCTTCAGCAGTCTATATTCTCAATGATCTTGTTGATATTGAAAACGATAGAGAACATAGCATCAAGCGTTTTCGACCACTTGCAGCAGGTAACTTTTCAATTATTCAGGCTTTTATTCTTATTCCACTGTTACTTATAGCTGCTTTTGCTTTAGCAATGTTTGTGTCTTGGGAATTTGCAGTCGTGGTGGCTTTGTATTTGATGTTGACGTCACTTTACAGCTTCTGGATTAAACGTCTAGTTCTGATTGATGTCATTATGCTAGCGATGCTTTATACGACTCGAATTATTGCAGGAGCTGTTGCGCTTAGAGAGATTCCCTCTTTTTGGATTCTTGCCTTATCCATGTGTCTTTTTCTCAGCCTTGCTCTTATGAAGCGTTACACAGAACTGAGGGAATTGCGGATTAAAGGTAAGCTAGAAACAAAGGGGAGAGGCTACCATACAGATGACTTAGAGCTACTCTTACCTTTTGGCGCAGCGAGTAGTTATGGTGCAGTCATTATATTAGCCTTATATATAAACAGCAATCAGGTAGTTCGTAACTATAGTCAACCTGAGTTCATCTGGTTATTATGTCTTTTTCTACTTTATTGGACAACAAGAGCGTGGTTGTTAGCTTATAGAGGTGAGATGAATAGTGATCCTATTATTTTTGCACTTCGAGATAGAGCTAGTTGGGTTATAGCATTTTTATCTATAATTGTGATTATGTTTGCACTATGATGGGTGCATCCGCAAATTGGAGGATGACAAAAATTGAGGCTTGTAACCAAATGTGTGATATATGTGATGCGAATGCACCTCTTTATTTGTGGCGGTTTCTTGCACTATGTTCTAGAAATGTGCTCATTCTTCTTTATTTGCCAAACCCCAATATGATAGGTGAACTGTGATAAGGAAGGGAGTTGACCATGCCTAATAAGATGCCTAATAAGAGCTTTAGTTGGGGAGCACTTCCATTTTCTGGACCACAGCAACAGCTTGTTTCAGTTGATGATTTTTCCTTAGAAAAAGAGCGAAGCTTTCTTCCTTATGGTAATGGCATGAGTTATGGAGATAGTTGTTTATCTGCTTCAGGAACACTTTTAGATTTTCGGTCATTAGATAATTTTATTTCCTTTAACAGCCAAACAGGTCTTTTAAAGTGTCAGGCGGGCGTATTACTCAGTGAGATTTTAAGAGTTTTTGTACCCAAGGGATGGTTTTTACCTGTAACACCAGGTACGAAGTACGTCACTGTTGCAGGTGCAATTGCCAATGATGTTCATGGTAAGAACCATCATTTTAGTGGGAATTTTGGGCATCATGTTCAGTCTTTTGAACTAGAGCGTTCGGACGGAAGCTGTTTAATTTGTAGCCCCACACAAAATAGCGATTGGTTTGCAGCAACAATTGGTGGCTTAGGGCTGACTGGAATGATTACATGGGCTGAAATCCAGTTAAAGCCAATTAATAGCACAAGTATAGATGTAAAAAACATACGCTTTGAAAATCTCAAAGAGTTTTTTGAAATATCAACAAAGGTAGACAAGGACTATGAATATACGGTTTCATGGATTGATTGTTTAGCAAAAGGTGAGTCTATGGGGCGCGGTATTTTCATGCTTGGGAATCATGTTAAAGAGCAAGATGAACTCAAAACACGTGAATTTAAAACACGTGAACTTAAAACACGTGAACTTAAAACACATAGCTCCCGTCGTATTAGTGTGCCGATCAAATCACCTTTTTCATTGGTTAATCGATTAACGCTACCTGTTATGACGAACGTTTATTACCGCAAGCCTATTAAGGCTCAAGAAATTAAACACTACAATGCTTACTTTTATCCTTTAGATGCAATCTCTTCGTGGAACAAGGTATATGGACCAAAAGGCTTTTTTCAATACCAAAGTGTTATTCCTATGGATGTTAGCTACGAGGCAACAAAAGAAATGTTGACTGAGATAGCTAAGCAAGGCACAGGTAGTTTTTTAGCAGTCCTCAAAGTGTTTGGAGATATTGAGAATAGAGGACTCATGTCTTTTCCTCAGAAAGGAACAACTTTAGCTTTAGATTTTCCAAATAATGGTGCTGTGAGTGAGCGACTTTTTAAACGACTTGATGCTATTGTTGCATCTGCAGGTGGACGTTTGTACGCAGCCAAAGATGCTCGTATGCCAGCTCAGTTTTTTAAAGAGAGTTACACAAATTGGGAAAAGCTTGAAACTATGCGGGATCCTGCGATTCTTTCATCTTTTTGGAAGCGTGTGGTTTTTTGAATAAAAAGGGGTGCGTCGCACTTCAAGTTAGAAGATAATTTTAAGGTTGAAAGCATGTTTTCAAGCGAAGTGCGAAAACTGCCCAAGTGTGTCCTAGATAGTAGAGCAAATGTTTTTGTATAGCCATGTATGTTTTCAAGCGTAGGCGGGATATATCCAATAAAAGAAGGTTTCCGATTTCGTGTGTATTGGTTCAAGTCAAGCTGATTAAATCAATGATTACACAAGTCGATACACGAAATCTGGTAAACCGTCCAATAAAAAGGGTGTTTTGATTATGAATAAAGAGAACGAGATACTACAGTCTGTCATTATATTTGGTGCGACATCAACTTTGGCGAAGTGTATGATTCGTCAATTAGCTGAAACGGGTTCAGCATTGTATCTGGTTGCTCGTAACCAAGAAAAGTTGCAAGTCGTTCATGATGATGCCCTTGCCCGTGGTGCTAAAGCGTGTGGCTTTTCTGTGATGGAATTTAACGAGGAAAGTGATTATGGGCAAATCTTTGATTTGGCGACTAAAGATATCGGTGTTTTAGATACTTGTATTATTGCCCATGGCACACTGTCAGATCAGCAGGCGTGTGATGACTCTGAAGAGGTTATGTTAAGAGAACTAGAGAATAATATGTTGTCTTACTTAAAGATAATGCGT
>CALGZD010000011.1 GCA_937934635.1 uncultured Deinococcales bacterium | reverse complement strand
TTGTCATCCATACCCTTAATACTCAGAACACCTAAGATTTATAACATTCAGAACTCTTGAAAGGAGTCACATTATGTCATCCACACTACCATCCATAGAAAGTATTGGTCACGATATAGTATTCAGAGTTAAACGTTTAAGTCCAAGTAATGACGCATCTCGCAAGCACATCCGAGGTGAATTTCGTGCATTAGAGGGAATGCAAAAAGAAGCCATCATTCACTACCGTCCGACAGGTGCAGTTTGGCGTATGGCATGTGATGAAGGACCGTACTTGAACGGTACTGATTTATCAAGCTTTCCGCTGGGCTTTTACAGTGCAGGCATCACCTTTGATTTTATGGAGAATATCGTTGCTCAGGCAAAAGCTGCTAATGTAGAAATTCAAAGCTTGAGTCTTTCTTTAGACCACATCTACACAATGGAAGGTTCAGCTATTCGTGGTGACATGATTGGTGGAGCTAAGCCAATTGAAATAGATATCAAACTAGCCGCAGATGCAACGTCTGAAGCAATTAACGACATTATAGTGAAAGCCAAACAAAGCTCAGTTGGGCAAAAAATCATGCAAGATATTATGAATAATGTTTTTGCACTTAGCTTGAACGGTGAACATCTGCCAGTCACCTCTATTGCTGCTTCAACCCAAGACCTTCGCCCAGAACCCACAACAATCTTTGACAAATCTGAACCTGCTGAAGGGCACTACGAAAAAGATATTCTGAAGAAAATGACTGAAACTGAAGCCGTCTTTGGCGTAGAAGGTGGTGCGGGTAGTAGCTTGCAAGCAGAACAAAAACGTTCACTGCATATTCGTAGTGAAGCTAGCTTGAGACCTGATGGTTTAAAAGAAACTAAAATACAACTCTTTAAACCTTTGGGAAGTACCTTTCAGTTTTTAAGTGATGATGATACCGACAAAGGTGGCGAGGCTAAAGCACCAAATGGTATGAGTTACTTAGCAGCGGGTGTTGGCTTTTGCTATATGACGCAAATTGGTCGCTTTGCACATATCAAAAAGCAAAAGCTAAATAGCTATAATGTGATTCAAGATTTATGGTATCAAGACGCTGATGGACCTAGTGTAGAACCTAGTGTAGAACCTGTAGACACACATACCTATGTTCACATGGATGAACCTGAGAGCGAAGCACAGCAACTGCTCAAAATGAGTGAGCAAACTTGCTTCCTCCATGCTGCTATGCGAGGTGGATATCCAAGTAACATCAAGGTAAATGGAGAAGAGATTTGAAGCTTCAAGGTAAAACAATTGTAGTCACAGGTGCAGCGTCTGGCATTGGTGCTCAAACAGCTCAACTACTAAAAAGCTATGGTGCAAATATTATTGCTTTAGATTTAAACAAACCTAAGGAAAGCTATGATGCCTTTCACAAGATAGATTTATCAGATAAAGCAAATATTTTGAAGGTAGTTAGTCAACTACCTTCGGGTATAGATGCACTGTGCAACATTGCAGGTGTACCGCCAACCGTTGCACCTATTCCACTGCTTAAAGTTAATGTCTTAGGTTTGCTAAGCTTTACAAATGCACTAGCTCCTAAACTAAATGACAATGCTTCAATCGTAAACATAGCTTCTCTAGCTGGTATGGGCTGGCGTAACCATGTTGAAGAAGCTAAAGCAATTCTTAAGCTTGAGGATTTTGATGGGCTAGAAGCATTTTGCCAAGAACACAATATAGATACAGAAAACTGTTATGAGTTTAGCAAAGAAGCAATTATCATCTGGACGATGCAACAGTGGAACACCTTTGGTCGAGGTATCCGAGTAAATGCGGTTAGTCCAAGCGCTACGCAAACACCTATCTTGCAAGACTTTATGGATACCGTGGCGCAACGTGTTAAGGCTCGTACTGAAGGTATGAAGGATAGACCTATGCCTGGCAAGCCAGAGGATATTGCGCCAATAATTGCATTTTTATGTAGTGATGAGAGTCGTTGGTTGAATGGCATCAACATACCTGCTGATGGTGGGCTTTTTGCAGCGATGAACTGTCATATGTTAGAACTTGACTAAGTGTCGTATAACATTATTAACTAAGGTTCTTCATTTTTAAGCTCAAAATAGTCTGTAATTTATGGCGCAAATGGATAAACGATATTTTGTATATATTATGAGTAGTAATAACAAAGCACTATACATAGGGCTCACGAACAACTTAACAAGGCGTGTTTGGGAGCATAAAAATGGACAAGGTTCTGTCCATACGAGAAAATACAAAATCAATAAACTTGTCTATTTTGAGGAAACTGCAGATGTGAAAGCTGCTCTTGAAAGAGAAAAAGTTCTAAAAGGTTGGAAAAGAGATAAGAAAGTGACTCTCATCAATGAGTTTAATCCTGCATGGACTGATTTAAGTACAGAGAACTGATAGCACTACTTAATGTCATTCTGAGCGATAGCGAAGAATCTCGGCGACTGCTTATGAGGAATTTGATTTTGTAAAACTATTGCCCGAGATTCTTCATTTCACTTCGTTACATTCAGAATGACATGTTATTTCTAGCTGACTTTAGTGGAACTTAGAGTTCCCTACAAATAAGCATTAGACTAAACCTGTGTCTTCATCTATTACCCAACTCTTTATCAAAATTTCACCACTAGTTTTCGTACTCTTTTGGAGTACAGGCTTTATAGGTGCAAAATACGGTTTGCCCTATGCTGAACCCTTTACCTTTTTATTTTTGCGAATGTGCATCACCGTAGGTATTCTTTCAGCTATCGTTTTGATATTTCAAATGCCACGTCCAAAAAATGTAGCAATGGCAGGGCACAGTGCGGTCGCAGGTTTTTTGTTGCATGTTTGCTATCTTGGTGGGGTTTTCAGTGCTATTCGCTTTGGTATGTCTGCTGGTTTGGCAGCCTTAATAGTTGGTCTACAGCCTATTTTGACTTCAATAATTGCACAACGAATGCTCTCAGAAAAAGTAAAAGTGTGGCAGTGGATAGGTTTGATTTTAGGCTTTGCTGGTGTGCTTTTTGTTGTCGGTGAAAGCTTTATAGAATCACCAGAAAGGCTCAATACAACTGGCATTAGCCTAGCAGCAGCTATCTCAATTATTGTTGCCCTATTTGGTGGGGCAATCGGTACGGTCTATCAAAAGAACTTTGGGCAAGACACACCACTCATCAGCGGTACGCTAGTGCAGTACATTGCATCTGCAACAGCTTTTGGACTGCTTGCCTACAGTTTTGAAAGTATGCAGGTACAGTGGACACCTCAATTTATATTTGCACTGCTTTGGTTAGTTTTTGTTTTATCAATAGGTGCAGTGTGCATACTTCTGTATTTGATACGTGTCAGTGATGCCAGCAAGGTAAGCAGTCTCATGTATCTTGTGCCACCTGCAACTGCGATTGAGGCTTACTTTCTTTTTGGTGAGCGGATGGGTGTACTGGCACTTATTGGCTTAGTTCTGGCAGCCGTTGGTGTCTACTTGGTAATGCGGAAATAGTACAAGCTATATGATAGTTATAGTCCAGCGGTCTTAAAAGCCTCACTAACAATTTCCTGCGCCTCGTCTTGAATCTGTTTAAGATGTGTTTCACCTTTAAAGCTTTCAGCGTA
>CALGZD010000010.1 GCA_937934635.1 uncultured Deinococcales bacterium | reverse complement strand
CGAGAAATCATAGAGCTTCTATTTCCTGTTATGGAGACAGGTAAGCGTAGTATTCCTAGAGTTGTGATGTTGACTGGATTAGGAATCGTACCATTACTGCTACTATTCATATTGATATACAGATTCAAATTCTACAGTCTTGTATTATCCTCCTCAAAAAGACAAGCAGATGAGCTCGCTTAACTAAGCCCATTCACAAAAGAAATCCCACAAGGTAAGAAAACTGTTCTTGTGGATTCATTGGTTTAAGCTTGTTCACACTTTGTTTTACCTGTGAATCCACCTTATAGCGTTTCCACGTAATGTTGACCCATGCTAAATGAGTTCGTTCCTACTCGTTACGAAGCTCGCCGATTCACTGACTTATACCAATTCCGTTTATATCCCCGTTTATATCTGTAGTTTAGTCTGATGTCATTTTTATGGAGATATCTAGGTATATGGTTGAGCAAATGATAGCTCGAGCTCATTTGTTGACTACATATAGTTTCGAACACGGTATAATACCGAAGTGAATCATAAATGTCATAATCACAAACATATCGAAGCGTTGTAACTTGTGTGCCCTTCGGTTCTGATGACAACTTTTTCTGCTAATGGATTATGACTTTCTTCTTTCAGTTTAGTATAAGAATTTTGTAAGAGTTAAGACGAATTGGCTTTCTTTTCATTACGACAGCCCTACACAGCCAGATATCCTGATACTGTGCGGATTTATTTGCTCAGCTTATTATGCCTAATACTTGCCATAGTCATTCTAGAACCTCAACACTTAGAATCTAGGCAATACACCTATAACAATTTTGCCAATTTTGCCAATTCCACATCATCCCGAGTACCACAGCTTCAGCTACCTCCAGATTCGTTAAACCTAGATCAAAGCTTAGACGACGCTCAAGGTGGCTATGTATTTTCGCTAACGGTTAACCCTAGTAACTTACAAAACGACTTACAAAGTGCTTTAACAGATAAATCATCTGAAAGCTCTGTACAACCTCAAAGTAATAGTGCTAATGATAATGATAATAAACAAGACAATATTATTAGTCTTTCAAATGAAATAACGATTTCAAAATCACCTCAAAACAGAGCATTAGGACCACTAGGAGAACTTAGCAGCTTAACAGCTATACAACTTGTCATACTTACACTTGGCATTCTAGCTGCTAGTATTGTGCAAGGTCTATTTGGCTATGCTTTCTCGCTTACAGCCATACCTTTAATCTTCAATATAGTCAACTACAGCTTAGTTGAAGCGATCCTATTCGTTTCATTACTCGCTCTCATTCTTAAAAGTAATTTACTTTGCTACAATGCCTTTATCTATAGAGTCTATAGAGGCTATAGAGCCTCAAAACATCAGTATGACCTTAGCTTAGAAATCGTTTGGCCAGCTATGTTTTTACGCATTGCTGGATTACTTGTCGGTCTTTTTCTCTTAGCAATTGCTGTACAATTTCAACCACCCTCCCTAATACAAATTATCACTGGACTAGTTTTAATACTTACTATCATCCAATTTGTGTTACTGATAAGTACTTGGCAAATCGTCAGTACCAAATGGCTATGGTTAAGCTCAGTCATTAGTGAACTTCTAAGAGGTGCAACAGGGTTAGGCGCAGCATTTCCCTATTGGCTAAACTTAAACGACTTAAACGACGAATCTTATCTAGAAAAACGTTCACTTATCAACGCAAGCTTGTGGGCGATATTGCCTATACAAATCATTTTACTGTTTGGCATGTACGGACAAAACCTCTTGCCAATAGTAGGACAGGCATTTATATTTTTACCCATTGGGCTCGTTGGCTTATGGCTGGGGGTCTGGTGTTCTAACAAACTCTCTAGAAATATAAAAACCATCAAAACTCTAGAAATCACTATTCATTTCTTGATTCTTTTAGTAACACTTGCTTTACTTCTTTGGCCGTTGATAAACAGTTAGTTTTTTCCAGCCACCATCGCCAACAACTCCAGAAAACTTTGCTTTTGTGCCTCATCTAGATTTTCAAGTAATCGCTTTTCAGACTCCAACTCAAAAAGCAAAACTTTATTCAACATATCTTGTCCAGCCTCTGTCATAGATATAACACTTCGGCGTTTATCTTGTTCATCAGGCGCTATCTCTATCAGACCACTCTCTTGCATACGCCTAAGCATCGGATGTGTGTTGCTTGGTTCCATAGCAATATGAGTACTAATGCTGCGTTGGGTACTTGGACCCAATTCATCAAGCGCTTTAAGTACCGCAAACTGTAACGGTGTAATTTGAAAGGCTGCGGTACTTTCTAAAAATAGTGCTACGTTCCGCTGATGCGCCCGTCTAAGTAAATGACCAGGGGTCAAGTGTAGTGGCTGTTGAGGCTGTTTAGATACTAGTGGAATTTGTCGGGGTCGTTTTGCATCTCCCATAGCTCTATAGTAGCTTATTGACGCGACAAATACTGCCCTACTAGCTAGGGATTCTATTACTCTATTTGATCCAGAGCAATGTACCTAAGACAATAAACACAACAAAAATCACACGGTTAAATTTATTTGCTGGTACATAACCTGCAATAATATTTCCCAAAACAGTGCTCAGTGCCAATACAGGTATCGCCCAAAAACTTCGCTGCCACATAACTGCATCCCACAAGTTGCTCATAGCATGACTGACTGCAATCAGCAAACCAGCCATTAGCAAAAAGGCTTGAATTGTAGCTCTAAATCGTCGTTGCTCCCATTGTCTAAAAGAGCCATATAGCACAACAGGTGGACCACTAATGCCACAACTACTCCCTAACATGCCACCTACGAAACCAAAAAAGTAAGCCCATCTGGTTGAGATTTTCTCAAGGTTTACACGAGAAAGAAGTCGATAAAGACCATAGCCTATGAGTATAGTACCAAGGGTTCTAGCCACTAACTGCTCTGGAATACTAGTTATGAACCATATCCCAAACGGAATACCAAAAAGCGCACTCGGCACAAGCCGCTTGAGCGAGACAAAATCAACCAGTCTCCATTCTCTAATTAAAATAAAGATAGCAACAATCACGGTAGTAACAATCACTAAAGGCGCAGCTTCTTGCACATCTAACATCATGCTGAGAAGCGGCACCGCTATCAGTGGAAAGCCAAACCCAAAGGTTGTATTAGCAAGTGCTGCTATAAATAAAATACCTAAAATAATTGCTAAATCCATAAACAACTCACTCAAAAGTCTAAAGTAAGCCATTTAGGGGTCTGGTCTTTTAGCTTACCTGATTTTCAACGCTTTCTTAATGTGGATAGGCATCCTCTGGCAATGGTGTTACATAAGGTTGCCCTTTTTTAGCAGCTTTAAACTCTTCTTGTGCCTTAGCTAAAGCATCTGCATCTGTCAACAAATCATAGGCAGTAAGTGCCATAGCCTTACCAGCAAACATCATACCTTTCATGCCAATGCTCGAGCCACACGATGCCACCGTCTGCCAACTATGCGCTGGAGTACCAATCGGCCAACAAGTTGTATTAAATTGTACCGTAGGTGTAATGTGACTAACATCTGCAACTTCAGTAGAGCCACCCATAGTTGGTGGATTATCGCTGTGTTGAAAAACCTCACCCACTAGCGGTCGGTTAAATGTCTCCTCACTAGTACCAACAGTCTGAGAAACATTCCAACGAATATCATTATCTACAGAACCTTCAACAAAAGTAGCTTGTAATTCTTT
>CALGZD010000009.1 GCA_937934635.1 uncultured Deinococcales bacterium | reverse complement strand
CTAAGGAGTGATAAGTTAATAACGGTGCTTGAATACAACGCAAAATATCGGTAGATTTCAGACTATAAAAAATTCTGACTCTAACGGATTCTGAGTCCGATGAAGGTTTCTGATTTTGTTTGTATTGGTTCAAGTCAAAATGATTAAGTCAAGGATTACACAAGTTGATACACGGAATCTGGTAAACCGTCGTCCGATGGGTATGCACTTCAATAAATCCCCCTAAATCTCCCTTGATAAGGGGGACTTTCACAAGATTCCCTCTTATTAAGAGGGCTAGGGGGGATTGCTTTAAGAAATTATTGGCTGTCAGAGAGTGGACTCAAAAAACGTTAGAATGAGAAAAGATTTCACATTGTGAATGCTCACGTACTATCTAAAGACATTGAACTAAAGATATTAAACTAAAGACATCTAACTAAATACATTGAGGAACAAACAACTATGACAAATATTTCAGAAACCATGACAGCAATGGTCACTATGGGGCATGGTGACTATGACCAATTACAACTTCGAACAGATTGGCCCACGCCTCAGCCAAAAGCGGATGAAGTGTTAATAAGAGTGAATGCTTGTGGCATGAACAATACAGACGTGAATACACGTGTGGGTTGGTATGATAATCAAGTTCAAGCTGCGACTAACGAAATAGCTGAAGGTCATTCTGAAGATAGTACTGGTGGTTGGGGAGGCGCTGTACAGTTTCCTCGTATCCAAGGTGCTGATGCTTGTGGCAAGATTGTGGCTGTTGGTGAAGATGTAAGTGCGGTCTTAATAGGTAAACGTGTTATTACTGACAACTGGTTGCGCAATTGGGATGAGCCTCTTGATATTAATCAAGCTGGCTATTTTGGTAGTGAGCGAGATGGTGGTTTTGCACAGTATGTAACCTTGCCTGAAAAAAATGTAGGCGTGGTTGACTGTGATTGGTCAGATATAGAACTTGCCACGATTTCCTGTTCCTATACGACTGCTGAAAATATGTTGCTTCGAGCTGGTATTCAAGAAGGAGAATCAGTACTAGTTACGGGTGCAAGTGGTGGTGTTGGTTCTGCACTTGTTCAACTTGCAAAAATTCGTTCTGCGACAGTGATTGCTGTATCAACGGCTGAAAAAGCTGATGCTCTATTAGAAATTGGTGCAGATGCGGTGATTAAACGTGGGCAAGATCATTGGCAAGATGTCATTCGAGCGACAACTGGTAAAGACAAAGTAACTCTAGTTGCTGATATTGTAGGTGCACCTGTTTTTGAGAATGTACTTTCAGTGATGGACAAAGGTGCACGTTATGTTACGGCTGGCGCAATTGGTGGAAAAACGGTTGAAGTGAATATTGCAGATCTTTATTTAAAAGATTGGGCATTGATTGGTTCGACAGTTAATACTTTGGATGTTTTTCCAAATATCATTAGGTATATAGAGCAGGGAAAGCTTAAACCACTTGTGGCTCAGACTTATCCTTTAGAGAAAATTGTTGAAGCGCAGGAAGCGTTTCTTGCAAAGAAGCATGTGGGGAATATTGTTTTAGAAATTCCTTAGGATGAGGTTGTTGGTAAAAAGAGCTCGAGCCCACACAACTGTGGGCTCGAGCTCTCCTAATTTCGAAACTTTAACGCTCATAAACTAAATCGACACAACAAACATAGACACAGCAAAAATATCTACTTGTACTTGCCATATACGGTATGCTGATGACATAAATTCAAACCATATCTAGCGGAGAAATTATGTCAACTGTCGCCTTATCCGTATCTGAAATTCATGACCTTGCCAAGCAATGTCTTCTAAAAAATGGTTGTAATGAAGCGAATGCAGAAGCAACCGCAAAAACAATAAGCTCTGCAGAGCGAGATGGTGCTGTTTCACATGGTCTCTTTCGTCTTCCTGGGCATATTGTTTCGCTTCGTAGTGGCAAAGTAAATGGTCATGCTGAACCTAAAGTCGAAACACTTACGCCTGCTGCTATTCGCATAGATGGCGACAATGGCTTTGCACCCCTTGCTATAGAAGTGGGTACGCCACTATTAGCAGATGCAGCTAAAAAACTTGGTGTGGCGGTTTTGACCATTCGCAATAGTTTTCACTTTGCAGCACTCTGGCCAGAGGTAGAGTTGCTCGCTGAACAAAATTTAGTAGGGCTAGCCTGCACAGTTCATACGCCGATGGTCGCACCCTATGGGGCAAAGAAAGCATTCTTTAGTACGAATCCGATTGCTTTTGCCTATCCTAGACCAAACAAGCCCCCTTATGTTTTTGATATGGCAACTGCTGCCAAAGCACGTGGCGATATTGGCGTAGCTGCACGAGATGGTCACGAATTACCACTTGGTGTAGGTTTAGATGTAGAGGGTAATCCTACAACTGATGCTAAGAAAATTCATGATGGTGGTGTGATTTTGCCATTTGGTGGTTATAAAGGTTCTGCATTTGCAACCATGATAGAACTTTTATCAGCAGGCTTAGTTGGCGACTATTTTAGTTACGAAGCAATTGAAGCTGATAACCGAGATGGTGGTCCTGCTAGGGGTGGTGAATTTATCATGGCACTTTCGCCAGAGGTACTAGCTGGGATGGCTTGGGATGAACACAGCGAAGGCTTTTTGACAAAACTAGAAACCATGGAAGGTGTGCGCTTACCTGGTCAAAGACGTTTTGCTAATCGAGCATCTGATGCCCCTCGTGAAGTTAATGCTGATTTGATTGCTAAAATCAAGGAACTTAGTTAGGCATATGCCAACAAAAACAGACATCCTAATTATTGGTGGTGGTGTCATAGGTGCATGTGCAGCACTTTACCTTACACGCGCTGGTCAGCAGGTGACACTCGTTGAAAAAGCTGATATTTGCGCTGGTGCATCACTTGGAAATGCTTGTTGGGTCGCTGCTGGTTATTCTGTGCCAACTGCTGCACCTGGTGTTTTGCAGCAGGGTTTGAAGTGGATGTTTGATTCAGGCAGTCCTTTTCACATAAAACCAAGATTGAACGTTGATTTGCTGAAATGGTTGTGGGCTTTTAGAGGAGCGTGTACCGAAGAAAAAATGCTTGCTGGTGCTGAGGTACTAACGAAGTTAAATCATGAAAGCTTGGCAATGTTTCGAGAATTGGCACAAGAGCCTAATCTTGATTTTGATTTTGTTGAAGCTGG
>CALGZD010000008.1 GCA_937934635.1 uncultured Deinococcales bacterium | reverse complement strand
GAAGATAAAGAAACACTTATCAAAACTATGGAAATATTTTCTGCTGAAAACAGGTCTTACGAGCAGTGCTTTCACCCAATTCTTGGTAACTTGAGTCCTAAACAATGGCAACGCTGGGGTTATCTGCATGTGGACCATCATTTTAAGCAGTTTGGGATATGAATCTTTGTGCTAATTTTCTGATTATGTTCCTGTTTTAGAAAGGCTATCTGCTTTTGTGATTAATAATTAGTGATGGAGTTGTGAAGGCTCGAGCCATTACCTATTACCTATTCCACTATCAAAGATTACTGTCAAAAACAACAAAAGTGTACAACAATTAGAACTCTAACCAGACTACTACAGATCTACCTGAGTAGGGCAGTAAATGGGTAATTAATTTAGAACAAGGTCTTTAAGTTTTAAATCTGTTTTTGGTGCAGCACAACTATCTCGCTCAATCAATTCAGCGTCAAAACGCTGTCTCACAACTGGCGGATGCTTCTTTGCTTTAATCTGCTCAATATCTCCCATAATCGTTTCAACCGCAGCCATTGCCATATCTTTAACAGGCTGCCCAATCACCGAAATCGCTGGTGTTACTAACTCTGTCCAAGGATAGTTATCAAAACTTAGTAGAGAAACATCTTCAGGAATATTGATTTTCATTTCGTGTAAAGCACGAAGCGCACCTGTAGCAACATGTCCTGTCTGAGCAAACAACGCAGTTGGTGGATTATCTAAAGTCATCAGATATTTAGTAAGGTCATAAGCATCTTCTGCTTTTGGTGAAATAGACCGCTGATACTCAAAAGGCAGCTCTAACCCGACTTCAGCCATTGCTTCAGGAAAGGCTGCACAACGTTCATCTGGCCAAAGTGCTTCATCATACGTCCCTAAAGATGCAATTTTTGTATGTCCTAAACTATTTAAATATTCAACACCACGTTTTACAGCACCAGTATTATCTAGCATGACATGACTAAATGGACTGTCAGGCGAAAAGTAGTCAATCTCCATAACTGCCGTGCCACGATCTTTAAGCGTCTTTAAATACTCCAAATTACCTGTGCCATAGCCTGCACGTAAAATAATCCCAGCTACCCTATTACCGTGAAACTGCTTTAAATGATTGCTTTCTAAAGTTGTATCATACTCATTATCGGCAATCAGCAAGGTATACCCACGTTTTCGAACCTCAACACCTATTTCTCTAGTAAGTTCAGCAAAAAATGGTTCAACAATATTTCCTATAACCAAACCAATCGTAGTATTCCTACCACTACGCAAAGCACTTGCAAGTTGGTCAGGTTCATAACCCAGTTCATCTATAGACTGTTGAACTTTTACTAAAGTCTCAGCTTTGAGCTTTTCAGGATGCCTTATAGCACGTTTTGCCGTTGTTGGAGAAACACCAGCATGTTTTGCGACATCTAAAATAGTAGTGGACACGAGTCCATTATATGCATAACAAGCCTTGACAAGACAAGTCTTATGCATATAAGATTAAGATTGTAAATAAAAACAACTGCATTTTCACATAGTTTATGTTCCACTATCTAAATATAATGTTATTTAGCTTCTGAAAATAAACTAGTGAGATGTGTAAGTTTAGGAGAATCTTTAAGGCTTGAAAAATGGACACGTGACCATTGTTTCAATAAGTGAAATAAAACAACTTAATTTTAAGTATTTTTATCTTACTTTTCCTTAGCTCCCATGTTAATCAAATCAAACACCCTGATTAACATAGATTTTACATAAACTTCTTATGAAGGAAGGAATACTACATGCAAAAACTATTTTTGTCTCTTGTGCTTTTATTAGCAGGTACAGTTTTCGCTCAGACAACACTTACAGTTGCTTCTGTAAATAACGGTGATATGCTAGTTATGGAAGAACTAAAAGGGCACTTTGAGGATGCAAATCCTGGTATCGTTGTTGAGTTCTTATTCTTAGACGAAGGTACACTTCGCTCACGTCTTACAACTGACGTTGCAACAGGCAGTGGCTCTTTTGACCTAGCAACTGTAGGTATGTATGAAGCACCAATCTGGGCTGAAAATGGCTGGATTGAGTCAATTGACGGTCTTGCTGCTCAGTATCCAGATGCAGCTGCAGGTTATGACTTTGACGACTTGCTTCCTGCTGTAACTGGCGGTCTTAGCTACGGTGGCGAGCTTTATGCTGCACCATTCTATGCTGAGTCAAGCTTCACTATGTACAACAAGCGTCTTTTCGAAGAAAATGGCTTAACAATGCCAGAGCAACCAACATGGGAGCAAATCAGAGAATTTGCTTGTACAATCCATGACCCTGAGAATGACGTTTATGGTATTGCTCTTCGTGGTAAGCCTGGCTGGGGTGACAACATGGCTCCAATCACGACTGTCGTTAACACACACGGTGGTCAGTGGTTAGATGCTGAAGGTCGTCCACAACTAGACTCAACTATGTGGAATACAGCTCTAAACTTCTATGTAGACCTAGTCAATGACTGTGGTCCTCCTGGTGTATCTGGTAACAGCTTCCCTGAGTCTCTAGCACTTATGGGCGCTGGTCAAGCAGGTATGTGGATTGACGCAACAGTAGCTGCTGGTTTCCTTTCACAAACAGACGCTGGTCCTGACCTATCTCAAGCTCTAGCTCCAGTTGGTCCTGTAACACGCGGTAACGCTTGGTTATGGTCATGGAACCTTGGTATCCCTACTGCATCTGAAAATACAGAAGCTGCATTCAAGTTCCTAATGTGGGCTACTTCTAAAGAGTATTTAGAACTAGTTGGCGAAACAAAAGGTTGGGCAGTTGTTCCTCCTGGTACACGTGCTTCTCTATATGAGAACCAGAAGTACCTAGACGCTGCACCATTTGCTGAAATGACACTAAACCAGATTCTAACTGTTGACCCAACAAAATCAACACTTAACCCAACATTAGCTCCAGGCGTTCAGTTTGTGGCAATCCCTGAATTCTCAGGCTTCGGTCAAGATGTTGCTCAAGAAGTAACAGCTGCAATCTCTGGTGATATCTCTGTAGAAGAGGCACTAGAGCGTGCTCAACGCATTGTTGATGAAGCAATGCAAGACGCTGGTTACTACTAAGAATTAGTTAGTTCTATTCTGTTTTAGTAGTTTCACGTGCTACTGAAACCCTTCCAAAATTGATAAAGGCGTATGTCAATACATGCGCCTTTATCTTTATCAAAAACACAAGATAATACCTATTTTTTTGCAACATACAACTTTATTTAATACAGCAATTATATTTATAGCAATTCCACGGAGTTGTGCATTACATAAACGCATTTGTTTCTTATTCGCAACGAAGCTCCACGATTGACTGGCTAACCACGACTGACCACGACTGACTAAGACTGACTAAGACTGACTAGCTAACCAATACTGACTGGCTAACACAGCCAATCGTGGAAGGGCTATTAACTTATTATTACTTATTACGCAATTATTCAATCACTAAACTCTCTTTTTTATCCCCACATAAGTTATATAGGAAAGGTTTGGTTCTAAATGCAAATGGCACAAAACAATCCACGAAAGTTTTTGTCGGCACCAGGATTGTTATTTCTAATCCTTGTTACCCAAGTTCCTTTTGTCGTAGCAATCTATTTTTCGTTTACAAATTGGAATTTACTTCGCCCAAATAGTACTGGCTTTATGGGTTGGGACAGGATGTGGCGTAATTATAGTCGTGTTCTGAACAATCCTGATTTCTACGCTATTCTTTGGAACACAATTTATCTAACCCTTAGTGTAGTTGTTTTAACATTTATTTTTGGCATGATGCTTGCGCTGTTACTCAATAGACCATTTCCTGGTAGAGCAATTGCCCGAACACTCTTAATTTCTCCGTTTTTAGTCATGCCTGTTGCCGCTGGTGTTTTGTGGAAGAACATCCTTCTGAATCCAACAATTGGTATTCTTACTCTTATACTTGACTTTTTAAATATACCAAACTTTTATTTGCCTGATGTCATACCCATGGGTTCAATCATTTTGATTGTAACTTGGCAATGGACACCGTTTGTCATGCTTATCTTACTTTCTGGTTTACAATCATTACCTGATTCTACAGTTGAAGCAGCAAGAATTGATGGTGCTGGTGGTATTGGGATGTTCAGATTCATCATTCTGCCACACCTAAAACGTTTTATTGAAATCGCACTGCTTCTCGAAACAATTTTCATCCTAAATGTTTTCGGTATTATTTTTATTGTCACTTCTGGCGGACCAAGTATCATTACGACTAATCTCCCCTATCAAATTTTCCTTGAGGCATTTTCTCGCTGGAATGTGGGCAGAGCTAGCGCATATGGCATATTTGCAGTTATTCTTGCAAATATTGTCATCATACTTTTCTTACGTGTTCTTGGCAATAAAGACGAAACAGAGGCAGCAGCATGAACAACAAAGCTCTAGGATTCTTTTTAACTTTTATTACATTCGCTATCGCATTAATTTCTTTTTTTCCAATTTTCTGGATGGCAGTTACATCATTCAAAACAGAGAATACAGCGATTCAGTTTCCACCCGTACTCTTTTTTGAACCAACACTAGAAAATTGGCAAGAGGCTGTTTTTCAATCATCTTTTCCAAAATTCCTACTCAATACGATAAGTATTACCTTCTGGTCAACAGTTGTAGCCTTACTCTTGGCACTGCCCGCAGCATACGCAATGGCTTTTTACCCAACAAAACGTACTGAAGGGTCAATGCTCTGGATTATGTCCACACGTATGTTACCGCCTGCTGGTGTTATCGTACCTCTCTATGTAATTTTCAATAATCTAAATCTACTTAACACACAACTTGGACTTATCATCTTGTATGCAGGCATGAACTTTCCACTGATTGTGTGGATGATGCGCTCCTTTATGCAAGAACTACCCTATGACATTATTGAAGCTGCTCGCTTAGATGGTGCAAACCTTTGGCAAGAATTTTCTAAAGTCATATTTCCACTGCTAATTCCTGGTTTAGCTGCGACATCATTGCTTGCACTTATCTTTACTTGGAACGAATTCTTCTTAGCTGTGAACCTCACGTCAACGCTGGAAGCTGCACCTGTATCGGTTTATGTTTCTACCTTTAAAGCGGCGCAGGGCGATTTGTTCATTGCAAAAATGTCTGCTGCTGTTACCGCAGCGATTATTCCTGTTCTTATAGCAGGATGGATTGCACAAAAACAATTGGTAACTGGATTAACGATGGGAGCAGTAAAATGAGTGCCATATCAAATGCTACAGAAGCTATGCAAGCTGCACAAATCATTGCACCCAACCAAACACAAGTCACTGAAATCGCAAAACCTGAGCCTGCTGCAAATGAAGTACTGATTGAAGTAAAAAATTCTGGTATCTGCGGTACTGATATTCACATCCTCAAAGGTGAATATGCACTTGCCAAATTCCCAATGGTTCCCGGTCATGAATTTAGCGGTATTGTTGCTGCTATTGGTGATAAGGTTACTCAATTCAAAGTAGGCGATCGTGTTGCTGCTGACCCGAACATTCCTTGCAACTATTGTTATAACTGTCAACGCAACCAACAGAACCAGTGCCAAAACCTTGGTGTTGTAGGTGTCAACAGAGATGGTGGTTTTGCTAAATACGTCACTATTCCAGAAGGATCAGTATTTAACATTGGCGATATCTCATTTGCAGAAGCAGCCTTAATTGAACCACTAGCTTGTGTAGTCTGGGGGCTCAAACAAGTACAGATTCAAGCTGGTAGTACTATGGCCATTTTTGGTGCAGGACCAATGGGCTGTTTAATGATGCAAGCAGTAAAGCGGGCTGGTGCAGCTTCAGTGACTATGATTGACATTGCTCCTGCGCGTCTAGAGCTTGCCAAGCAGCTCGGAGCAAATGAAGTTTACTTAGCCGAAGAATTCAGTAGCATGACCACCCAGTACGATGTCGTAGCAGATGCAACAGGCGTACCTAAAGTGCTTGAAGGTGCATTCAAACACGTGCGTCCAGCAGGAACAGTCTGGGTCTTTGGTGTTGCACCAGACGATGCCTTTATGTCTGTTAGCCCAGCTGATATTTTCCGTAGAGACTTAAAAATCATTGGTAGTTTTGCCCTCAATAAGACATTCAATGAAAGCATCGAAATGGTTCGAGGTGGTGGTATTCAGCTTCTTCCACTCATTTCTCACTCTCTACCACTATCAGAATTTCAAGAAGGCTTACACCTTGCTCAGTACGATGACAACCGCATGAAAATACAATTTGAGTTGTAACAACTCGAATTCTGAAAACACAAATTCTCCCAACCCCCTCTTTGCAAAAGGAGGGGGTTGTTCAGTAAAATACTGCTGTGTAAGATACTACCGTGTAAAATACTGCTGTGTAAGATACTACCGTGTAAGATACTACTATGGCTAAAGCAACCTATAACTTCTCAAATAAAAACATTCTCATCACAGGTGGTGGCGGAGATATTGGCAGAGCTACCGCACTTCGCTTAGCTGAGGCTGGCGCAAGGATTCTCCTATTAGATAATGTTCAAGAAAAAGCGGAAGCTGTCGCTAAAGAAATACAAAACACAGGTGCGGACGCTAACACTTACATAGCCGACGTTCGAGATATAACATCAGTTAGAACTAGCATAGCGCAAATGGAAAATGAAGTCGGTCAAATCCATATGCTCTTTAATAATGCTGGCTATCAAGGACTCTTTACAACTACAGATCAGTATCCTACAGAAGACTTTCAAAAAGTTGTAGACATCAATATTACTGGGGTCTTTCATGTGCTTAAAACAACATCTGAACACATGCGTAAACAGGGTGGTGGAGCTATTGTCAATACTGCTAGCTATGCTGGTGTTTCAGGTCCACCCAATATGCTCGCTTATGCTGCTTCAAAATTTGCAGTTGTTGGTATGACTGAGACAGCAGCCAAAGACCTAGCACCACACAATATACGGGTGAATGCCATCTCCCCTTCTTTAATTGGTCCTGGCTTTATGTGGACAAGACAAACAGAATTACAAGCAGCAACTCATACACAATACTTTGACAAAGACCCTAAAGTTGTTGAGCAAGACATGATTAATACAGTACCTATGCGCCGCTACGGCAGCTTAGAAGAAGTTGCAAACGGTGTTACCTTTTTGCTTAGTGATGAAGCCAGTTACATCACAGGCTTCAATCTTGTACTCAATGGTGGTCAGGGCTAGCAACAAACAGCTTGTCATAAACTTTCACAAGCAATCTATTTTCCTTGCCCATCTCGATATATACTAATCTGAAAGACACCATGGAATCCCCTTCTTGCACGCAAAAAATGCGCTTCCTCATTTTGCCATACTACACTCAGAATAATATAAATCATTAGGCAAAACCAACTTCTAATACACTCATACATATTATCAGCACTTGTCATAAATGACTAAATCCTCTATAGTACTTTCTAGGTCTCAAAGGGATACCTACACCCACAAAAGAGGATTTCACCCTTTTCAGTTTACACAACAATTTACAGAACTTTTTTACATCTTTAGCTTTATATCTTTAGCAGTGGGTCGGATGATACATAGAAAGGATTCTGTTATGTCCAACAGTACCCAAAATACTAGAAGTGCTACAACCAGCGAATATAGAATACGTGCATCTATTCTTTTTAAACATTTAAAATCTGATGATGCTGAGAAGTCTAGTAATGCTGCAAAACGTTTTCAGCGTCTTCCCCAATTCAAAGACAATTCAACTAAAGAAATCATTGCTCAGCAAGACAGTTTACAACGCAAACATGCGCTTACTGTTGTTGCGCTAGAGCAAAATTTTCAATCGTGGGCAGAATTAAAACAGACTCTAGATAGTTTGCGGCCTGAAGTAAATCTCTATCCAAGTCGTTGTGGTGGGTTTTTAAATGAATGGTATGGCAGTTATGAAACTGCTAAAGAAACACTCGATAAACAACTACTCGACAAAGAAAGCAGCTATCTTTTACCTTACAAATCACAGTTCTTTATCTGCGGAGCAGACTACATTACAGCTTTGGGCTTAGATCCAGATGATGCTAATTGGCAAGCCATAGGTTACGACTGGGCAAAACCAAAAGACGAAACCGCTTGGCAAGAGCTTTTTGCAACTTTAGTTAGTTTTGAAAAAGCACTGCATATTTAGACACTGCATATTTAGAGGCAAATCTATGAAAATATAAAAAAAGGTGTTTGCAGAACGCAAACACCTTTCAAACATACATATGTCATTTAAATTAAAGATACGCTAGTAATCTACCTGCGACAATCACACCCATCCAAACTAGTAATGAGATTATGCCTGTAAATCGGGCTCGAGCTGGCGGGCTGCCCCCCCAACTATCCACTTGATTATAAATCCCTCTATGAAACAAAAAGGCATTCAAACCAGCAATAACAATCAAGCCAATCTTGACCCAAAACACAGGTTTAAAGGTGTAATATTCAGCATCAGACATATAAAGCAAAAATCCTGAAATAGCCACCAGAATAAATGCAAGACGCACCCACGGCAATACATGCCCAGCTAAACCACGTACAGGTAAAGCTTTCGAAAAACCCACAAGTCTTAAGTCCAACATAGCTACTGCTCCCACCACAAAGGCAAGTCCTATCAAGTGAACACTTTCTAGAAGTGGATAGGCCCAAAGTGAGCTACGTACAACTTCAGCGATTGCATTATTTTCTAATAAATTAATAATTTCCATCATTTTTTGTTATCTCAGGTAGCATCGTACTGTAAGAATAAACCAGAAGCATAAACTAGCTAAAAACGTAAAACCGATAGCAAAAATCGTGTTTTAATGTAATCTATCTCTTAAAACGTAGGTCTTAACTTTTAGTAGCACTGAGCTATCAATCTTAGGTACAGCGACCTTCATAGTAGCGTCTGCACCATTATCTGCTACCTGCGTATTGACAGCATCTGCATCAGAAGCTAACGTACCAGCTTGTGCACCTTCTTGCCATACTAAAAGTACTTTTTCAGGTTCATCAAAAAGGGTGATAGAACTCACAAAAATTTCTGGGTCTCCATCTTTTGCTGCCCAACCACGGACTCTCAGAGGGTTACCAACTCTTAGTGAATCTGCATAGATACCATGACGATGTGCAGTCGTTGCTGAGACAGTTTCAACGTCCCAAACCACACCTTCTAACTCAGCAGTTGTTGGATCATCTACACCAACGTGAATCTTCATTTCAATATGAGGATTACGATAGTCTAGTTCAATCACTCGACCTTCTAAATCAATATGTCTATTGGAGTCAAAACCACGTGCTGAGTGATGTGCAAACGCTACAAGACCAGCAAAACTAACGACTAAAACTAATAAGAACTTAACGAAAAAGTTAACCTGAAACATCCACTCTCCCAAAATCTATCGATATAGTTGCTGCCTATATTCAAGATAAAAGGTAGTGACATACATTGCTAATGATTCCCAGATTTCTTTAACAAAAAAACTACTTTTTCATCACGAACTTGAACTTTGACAACCTTATTTTTATATCATAACTATGTCTATACTTCAACAAAAAATCTCACGAAGGGTGCGTTCCACTCAAGGTTGAAACGTACATGACAGCGTTTCCATGAACGAAAACCTAGCTATAGGCTGTCTACTAAAGGCTGTGTACTAAAGGCTGTGTAATAAACATGAAGCACAAAAAAAATGAGGACACGAATTTGTGTCCTCATTATCTACTTTGTTTAACTTTGTTTAACTTTGTTTAACTTGGTATCACCAGTATCACCAAAGTGTTTGACGAAACATAAACGTTCTTGTTGAGAAATTAGCTTCTTGAACTTCAGACTCAGCACTTAAATCATCATCAGCACTTTCATCCCTGCTCACTTCATTCCTGCTAGCTTCATCATTACTAGTCTCAATAACAACTTCATCTAAAGGAATAATTGTCTTACCATCTTCAACTGATTCAACAACTACGAAGCCTTCAGACAATTCTTCTCTGATAAAGCTTTGCTCTGCTTCAATCGCCGCTTCTGGGTCTTCAAACATGACTAGCCTACCACCATAAATGACTGGTTCACCATTACTTAGCGGCCAACCATAGGCTCTTAAAGGATCACCCTCTTCAATTGTGTCTCGGTAGAGTTTGTGGCGATTTGCACCTGTTGCTGACACAGTATCGATTTCCCAAAGCACACTTTCGACTTCTTCTGTCTCAGGATCATCTACGCCTACACGCAAAACGATTTCAATATGCGGATTTCTGTAGTTGATTTCTTCAACTATGCCACTCAGCTCAACCAATGTACCTTCGTCAAAGGAGTTGTGAGAGTGATGGGCTAGCGCAATACTTACGAGTAAAGCGGCAATAAAAAGACTCTTTGCTAATACATTCATAGTTAATACATTCATAATCTGCCTCCAAAATAAAATCCAAAAATACAAACAAATACAACGCAAGAGGTCGCTTGTCAGCGACCTCAAAAGTTATAACGTCTTCTCTATAACACATAATATTGAACCTTTATTTGAGCTCAATGAATATGAGTGCAAACACATTAATTATGATGATTTTAGACTGCCAACAAATAAAATGCCAGTTTAGAATGCTAGTTTAAAATGCCAGTTTAAAACGGTGGCGGCAAATGACTTTCTAGCATCGGTTTAACAAGCTCAACTAATTCAGCAGTTGACATAGTGATGTCACCACTCATCATTGAAGCTACAAGATTTGTCCAGAATATGCTATAAAAATCAGACTGACTTTCAAAGACTTTTGGACTACGCATCTGCTGCATAGAATTTAGCACCACTTCTGCATAAGCTCTTTTTGAAGGATTAAAATCACCGTAGATTTCAGGAGTTGCATGTGAAATGCGTGGAGATTCACCCATTGTCACGTGTACAGCATCAGCAATGTCTTGCACAACATCACAAACAGCTGGATGCGTAGCATTTCTTGAAATAGCTAAAAGCTCAGTCCATGCAAAAGTTACATTGCTATTTGTTTTTGGGTGACGAGGTACTTGCTGCATTGCAATGTTACCTACTGCTGAATAGTCCTTAGCAGCACTTCCAAAGTAGATAGCCTGACTCCCTGCTCTAAAGAGCAACTCACTAGATGCATTTGCTGCTAAACGCTGGCGAGCAGGCGCAAAACTGCGATAAAAGTCTAGTGCAGCTATTGCTTCTTCTGAATCAATGGGTACTTCATCAAAGTAAGGGCTAATAACTTCACCACCCGCTTGCCAAACAAACATCTGTGGTGGTGGACTTCCATCTGCCACAAAGCCCCACTGGTCCACAAAGCCATCACCATTAGCATCACCTGTTAAACTTTGGGCAATTTGCTGAAAGTCATTCCAATTCCAATATCTGTTTGGTAGTTCCACACCTGCTTTATTGAACAAGTCAACATTGAGGAAAGCAACAATCGGGCTCGAGCGCACAGGCAGACCATACATAATTTGGTTGATAACGCCAGTCTCAATAATCTGAGAATGATAATCACTCATATCACCAACGGTGTAGCGATCTTCATGTGCCATGCACATGTTCAAAGCTTGGAAGTTATCTTGCAGTGCAAGTGACATCTCTTGCTGGTTTACCCAGTAGATATCAGCGCCTTGACCATAATCAACCTCTGATTTTACATAAGCTTGAAAATCGCCAGGTATCGACACATGTCTTAGTTGGTAGCTAGAGCTATTCTCATTAATAGCGTCCACGATTGGCTTAAGTTGATTTACAATCTCTGGATTTTGTGGTGTTGCAATCGTAATAAACTCTTGTGCAAAGCCAAAACTCATTAGCAATGCTGAAATGACCAAAAGGCTTTCAATAAATTTTCTTTTTAGATTCATAATAAAACTCCCTTTCTATCGCATTAATTCATATGTAGATAAATTTGAAATAAATAGTCACCAAACAAATCTTTTATTCAGACATCCCCACAACATCCTAAAGCTATCTCATGCTGATGTTTAACTACTCTATTCAGGCATAACCTCAAAACTATAAATCCCTAAAACTACAGGTAGTAGGTATAATCTTATGAGCAACTGTTAACGTACCTTAATCTGTTTGTAACACGGTAAATTTCGGACTTTCAAGGCTGTTGTTTCAATACATAATTAAAGAATATATAGAGTATGAGAATAATGTGCTTTACAAGCCCCAAATGAGCACTACTTCAACTAATTAAGAAGTTGCAAAATAACTTGGTCATCCTGTGTTAATACCTCAATAGCTACTTGCTTAGCATTTAGCAAACTTTGCCAGTTTTCTTCATCCACTACAGCTACAGGACAGTACAGATCGTAAAGTTCGGCTGCCACAATCGAACCAAGTGCCAAAATTGCGTCGGGGTCTTTCATAAGAATGGCACAGGGTCCGACACCACTGCGGATAGACTCGGCTAAGACAGAGCTGGCGGAGCTCGAGCCCCTTCCACTCCTCAACACAAGCACCTTGTTGGTCAATACCGTCCCCACCTGCGGATGATTCTGATCGCAAATACTCCCAGTTTCCAAATCAAAGCCACCCCAAAAACTCAGTGGCTCTTCGAGTACCAAAACCTCACCTGCGACTCGACTAGGTGACGAAAACAAAGCCTTTACTTCAAATTGTTGAGATTCAAGACCAGACTCGCTCATCCTGACTCACCTCCCCAAGGTAAGCAGACTTGACACAGTCCTCCAAACTACCAAAAGCCACCTGCACACCAATATTCCCAGGCGCATAATACGCCCACTTACCAGAATTAGTCATAACCACACCATTGAGGTCTTTCAAAATTGGTGTGAGATACGTACAGGTATCAATCACAAGCTGTATCCCTCTTGCCTCAAGCGCTTTCACATGCCCACGTTCCTCAAGTTGCTGAAGCACATGACGCCCTGTATTGATATAAAATTCCATTTTCACTTTTCCTGAGTAATTCTCCAAAACCACCATTAAAGCTTCAAATTCATGGATTGAAAAATGAGGCGTACCCAAACAGACTGCCACTAGTTTTTCCTGATAGCTTGCTGTCGTCAAATTCTTTAAAACCTGTCGCAAGTCTTCTGGTTTCACTACATCTATTTGTTCTGCTTCTTGATTCTGTAAAGCATCTTCTAAGCTTGCTGCTTCTGGGGTAATGCCTACTGCATGATAGATACCAACCCCACCGCTTGTAGCGGTAGCTGCACCTAAAGCTCTTAAATAATCTTCAGGCGGGTCTTGTGGCAAACCAACAATCACTGGCACTCGTGATTCAGTCTTGCGCCCAACATACAGCCCTAAAGCTGTAAACATCGTTTCTTGAGCAAGCAATTCATCCGAAAAGCCCTCAAGCTCAAAGACATGCTGTCCCCTACGCCCTTCATCGGTGTGAAAGCCAGCGTAAGGCACTCGCCCTGTAATAGCAGCACATAAATCAATGAAATCACCATAGCGATTACTTCTGGCACCAAGTACAGAATTTGCAAAGACAATTGCATTCGATTCTGCCCAAGCGATGTGCTCACCAAAGGCAGGTCTGTCAGGTAGTTGGTATGGCGCACAGGTAAAGGTTGGTCTACAACCCAGCTTCTGGTAACCTTCCATGATTGCCTTTCCAGCACTGGCTACTTTTTCTTTACCTAAAAAAAGTTCTGGATGAATCAAGTCTAAAGTGCCCACATTGAGTGTCGTTGGCACACTAACCTCCGCACCAATCTCCAAAGCGTGATTCACAAAATCAAGGCTTGTCTGACCATTGTAAAGACAACCGTCAATATGGGCAGATACAATATCTACTAGCTTCTTTGCTCCCATTGCCGTAGCCATCTGGCTCATAATCCGCATGGCAAACTGCTTGCCTCTACCCTCTTCACCAGCAAGCATTGCCTTATCTTTTTCTGTTAAAACTAAGGCACTCATAACAACTCCCCTAATGCGTTTACCCTAATGCTTTGTCTAAAGGTAACTACTCACCCTATTGACAAAATTTAGGGAATGTGATCCTGCGTCTAGGGCGATATCTAAAATGAGAAGAAATCACTCGTTTTCTCAAGATACACCGAAAATGTCTATAATGTACTAAACCTCACTGAAATACAGAAACAAGATTTGCGTCACAGACGGTGTGTCAATACCCCTAGTAGTTACCTTTAGGGAGTAGAAAGAGAAAGTTAGTCATTATTGTTTAGAGGCTTTCTCGATACAAGATTTTTGTAAGAAAAGTTTTATGTTATCTGTTCTTCACTGCGATCAGTAGCTAGGGGTGGTTGTGGTGATAACGCTGAAATTTCTTTATACATTTTTTGAGACATGTTGTAACTTAGCGCCTTTAACGGCTCAGTGAGTTGTTCGACTTTTCTTGCACCAAATATAGGGGCTGTTACTATTGGATTTGCTTTAACCCATGCGACAGATAACATTGCAGGATTTTGACCTGCATCTTTAGCATACTTCGTAAAAGCTTTTGCAACCTTAAGGTAGTTTGTGTCATTGTAGCGTTTGCTGTACATTTCATTGACGCTGAGACGAGCATCTTTAGGCTTATTTTTAGTGTTATATTTTCCTGTTAAAAGCCCACCACCCATAGGATTGTAGGGAACAACACCCATTTGTTCTGAGTGTGCCATAGGTAGGATTTCAACTTCAGCTTGACGTTTCACTAGGTTGTACATAGGTTGGATAAGTTCAAAACGCGCTAGTTCTCTTTTAGCACTGATACCTGCTGCTTTTGCGATTTGCCATGCTGCCCAGTTACTTACGGCAGGGTAAAGAATCATGCCGTGCCGTACTAAATCATCTAGTGTTTTTAGGGTTTCTTCGATAGGTACATTTTCGTCAAATTGGTGAACGAAGTAAAAGTCAAGATATTCGGTCTTTAGCCGTCTTAAACTTTGCTCGCAAGCTTTGACTATATGTTTTCGTGATAAGCCTCTGTCATTGATATCTGCACTCATAGGACCGTGTACTTTTGAAGTCAATACGAGTTGCTCACGTTCACCATACATCAAGTTTCCCAGAATTTCTTCAGACTTTCCTTGTGCGTAAATATCAGCACAGTCAAAGAAGTTTATGCCTGCATCACGTACTTTTTTATAAATTTCAGCTGAGGTGCTTTCATCGGCCGTATCTCCAAAAGTCATAGTTCCAAAGCATAGTGGTGAAACCTTGATTCCTGTACGACCAATTGATTTGTAGTCCATAGTGGAGCTCCCTAAATACAATAGCGAAGCGGTATAAGGTCCGCTAAAGATTTCTTGTTGATAATTGAAGTATATCTTATTTTTTCTGGTGACATACGGTGGGTAAGTACTTTGGTCAAGGTATGTCTTCTGAAAAGATACCTTGTAGCAATGTTGTTCCTGTTTAAATCAGACTACCTGATAGATCAAACTGGTTAATATGTTTTCAGGCTATATACAGCGTTTCCACGAAATAACTGTACACACTGAGTGGCTTTATTCTTGCTCGCACCCTGTGTGAGTTCCACAGGCGTCTGCCTCGCCGATTAACTGCGACAGCAGTTAATCGTGGAATTGCTTATAGTATTTAGCAGATATTTAAAAACTTGAGTTTAGAGCCTCAAAAGAAGAATAGAAAAAAGACTGCCGAAGAGTCATAGGTTGTAAAAAAGCTTAAGGAGAAGCAGGATGCCCACACTTAGAGCATTTTTTAATACGTTTAGATGTTTTTCTAACGACAGGATGACGTGTTCTAGGAATGGGTGATGAACCTAGGGTACGACCAGTGCCTTTACCAGCAGGTTGGGGTGGCTTAATGAAGGAACTCAACTTGAGGAAAAAGGGAAGTGCATGTTGTTGAGTTTGTCTTTGAGAAGGAAGCTTGTCTTGTTTTAGAGGATACCAAGGCTTGGCTTCAATCTGAACATGGTCACGAATACTTAAGAGTAAATTCATAGCTAAAGCAACAACATGATACCAGTTATCACAGCATTTAATACGAGGACTGTTGTTAACCGTTAAAGCTAGATGCTGTTTGACAAATCTAAAGGTTAATTCGTGATTACTACGCCAGAGATAAGCTCTAGCAATCAAAACATCTGCTATATTTGTAGCAGTGGTAAACAGCCAAATAGCTTTTTGAAACACAGGTTGACCTTTATCATCAAGAAATTCCAGTTTTAAGATACGACCATGAATATCTGCATAGCCCTGATAGTGTAATTGCGACCAACTACTGATACGAAGTTGTTGCCCTTTATAGTCTACGATTTGCTCTTGTTCAGGGTTTGTTGCTTTGCTTAATTTGAAGGCTTCACCATGCTTAGGATTGGGTCCTTTACGTCCAACTGGCTTAGGTTCAGGTGGTCCAAAGAATTTCTGATGTCCTTTAAGACGCACAACAATATCTGTATGTTTACAGTCTTTATAGCCTTTAAGTACATCTTTACCGTGCCCTGCATCTAAAACATAAAGCTTCTTGTTTTCGTTTAAACCATCAACAAGTTTCAGATGTTTGGCTGCCATAGTGGTAACTGTATCTGTAAGTCTTAATCGTTCACTCTGCAATATGCCTGTCCAGCTATGTTCCTCAGCACCTATGCGTGTTGTCCAATAGATTTCATGCCCAAATACTAACTCTTGGTTACTCAACTTTTTCATCACTCGACCTTCGAGTGTTTCTGCTGCTGTTCGCTTTACAAAAGTGCTATCTCCGCTATAAACTTCTATTCCTTCTAGTGTTTCACACTGCTCTTGAAATAAATCATTATTCGCTTTCAGCCACTTTGTTTGATTAATCCTTACTTCTTCTAATGTATCTGAAATAGTACTATGTTGCCGTCTATACACAACGCTTTCACTTAAACGAACTACTGATTCAACATAATCAGCACTTCCTAATGCTAGTGCTAACTCTAGATAACTATCTTGCCTTTTCTCCACGCTATTGTATACTGCCTTGAGGAATTGTTGTGCCGTTTTCATACTTCTGTATTAACAATTCCTCACCCTTTTTGCAAGCCTAACGCTCTAAACTCAAGTAAAAATGTGTAGCAGGAGATGGTCTAAGTAGCAGGAGAAGGTCTAAATGCTCTAAACAATCTTTGCTGGCTTTTCCTCAACTGTAAATGTTAGCTTTGTAATGCTTGAGAAATGTTTTACATATAGATTCCTTTCCCAAATAGAATTTACATATTCTATTTTGTGCAATCTAAATAGGAATCTGTATTTTACTTTGATTTTTAAAGACTTATGCTTACTAGATTTAAAAAATATATAATTATAACTTTGATGGTTCTTTCTTGTGCAATTTTTATTGCGTGTGAAGCAACGATAGATGATGGGCAAGAATTAATAACAACGGCAGATGGTTTACCCACTTGGCAAAGTGTGGAAAATGGTGATGGTTCCCAGCTTCCACCTGTTGCTGCTAATGTTCCTGTATTCATAAGCACACCTGTTCAAGAAGCAACGCAGGATGAAAGGTATGTTTATAGTATTCAGGTTCAAGATGCTGATACTGGAGATCAATTAATTGTTCATGTGCTGGTGATACCGAGTTGGCTCGAGCTCACATCCATATCCCAAAACCAGTTTGAGCTTAGCGGTACCCCAACAGAATCTGATATTGGCACACACAATGTAGCTTTGAAAGTTATTGATTTAAGTGGCTTAGAAACAGAACAACGGTTTAGTATCATTGTTCGGGTAAAGGTAGATGTTAGTCCACCACCAGCGCCTAATCAAGCACCTGTATCTTACGCTGCTCAGGTGCAAACATCTTCAGGTGCTGATATTGCTATTTCACTCGAAGCTAATGATGCTGAGGGAGATAGCTTAGCTTACACAATAGTTAGTCAACCAAAACATGGAAGCTTGTCAACCGTGTCTGCTAACACCGTGACATATAGTCCAAATACTAATTTTGTTGGTACTGATAATTTTAGTTTTCAAGCATCTGACGGTAGTTTAAGTAGTAATAGCGCAACTGTCACGATTAATGTGACAGCTCCAGTCCAATCAGCAGCGGGCATGTATCGCGTTATTGTAGATACAGATATTGGACATGATCCTGACGATATTCAATCATTATATAGACT
>CALGZD010000007.1 GCA_937934635.1 uncultured Deinococcales bacterium | reverse complement strand
TCTGAATATCTGGTTGATTTATCATAATTATTAGTATGCCTTATTATTTAAGGTATTACTATGTAAATGTTCACATTATGGCTATATTCACTTGAAATCACAGAAAAGCCTGTTAATACAAGGGCTTACAAGTTTACAGGTTCACTAGTTTACACAGAGTACGACAATATCTTTAATACAATAACCAGCTTGAATTGTTAGGTACTCAACCATATTCCGCTTTAAGCTTGAGATTTCACTTGAGATTTCACTGGGTACTTCACTTGATACTTCACTTTGTATTTCCTAGATGTATTCACGATAGAAATACACTCGACTTTTTTCATGATTTAAGCGAGATTGGTCTTACACCATCTATTTTTTCAGTGGAATTTCCGATACACTTAAGCATGGATTTACAAATTAGTGACAAGGTTGCACTTGTAACAGGTGGTTCTAAAGGAATTGGTCTTGCGGTATCACAAGGCTTAGCAGCAGAAGGTGTTCGAGTTGTTGTATGTGCTCGAGACGAGGCTGTGCTCAACAGTGTTATTTCAGATATTCGCAGTAAAGGTGGCGAAGCATTTGCTATCGCTGCTGACGTCAGCACCAAATCAGGCATTGAAGAATTGTTTGACAAAATGGAATCTTACACAGGATTACCAGATATTTTAGTTGTCAATGCAGGCGGACCACCTCCAGGTACCGCTGCCGACTTGACTGATGACGCATGGAATGCTGGCTATGACCTCACTTTGATGTCTGCTGTACGTTTAACACGCTTCGCTTTGCCAAAGATGCAGGAACAGCAATGGGGGCGAATCATCAATATAACGAGTGTATCTGTCAAACAACCTGTTGCAAACTTAGCCCTTTCAAATGCCTTTCGGGCAGGTGTTACAGGCTTTGCAAAAACGCTCTCTACTGAAGTCGCCAATCAAGGCATCACGGTAAATAACGTTGGTCCTGGTTACACAGATACCCAGCGCTTAAATGCTTTATTTGTAGATGAAGAAGCAAAAACTACTTTTGCTAATGCGACTATTCCAGCACAACGCCTAGCAACCCCTGAAGAGGTTGCTGCGCCTGTAATTTTTTTAGCATCAGAACAAGCAGCATACATTACTGGTCAGACGATTTCTGTTGATGGTGGATTTGTCAAAGGCTTACTTTAGTATCATTCAAAAAGCAATTCCACGATTAACTACAACAGCAGTTAGTCGGCGAACTTCGTAACGAGTAAGCATAAAGCCACTCAGTATGTACAGTATGTACAGTTATTTCGTAGAAACGCTGAAAGAATAAAAATACAAGAAATGACTTATACTAAAACTACATCAAAAGCTATAAATTCAAAAGCTATAAACTCAAAAGCTGTGAATTTGACAACAAATACAACAAGTACAACAAGTAATGTGTTGCAGGGACAAAGGATGAATTCTTCTAAAAAAACGGTCTCAGTACCTGAAAAAATTCAGCTTAAAAACAACCTCAACATTTTATGTGTTGATGATGATGACCTAATGCTAGAACTCATCGAAGCACAGCTTGCCTCTTTTGAGGCAAGAATTACAAAGTGTACAAGCGTTCAAGCTGCAAAAGAATTTTTAGAAAGCACAGAAAACACTCCAGATGTCATCCTTTGTGACATCATGATGCCTGAAACAATTGGTTATGAATTTCATGATTATCTAAAAACTGATGATGACTTAGTCAAAATCCCCTTTATCTATGTTACGGCGCTATACAGTGAACGTCATTATCGAAAAGGCATGTTACAAGGTGCAGACGGCTACCTAGCTAAACCTTTTTCGCAGCAAGAGCTTGTTCAAGAAATCGGACACGTGCTAAAGCGACATGCAGATTATACTTCTGGTGCTCAAGAAATGTCAGCTTATATTCAATTGCTCGGTGGGCAAAGTGTTCGTGTTAATGGCGTTTTGGAAGGCGCACCAGACCGTGGTGCTGAGCAAGTTATTTATTACCTCATTCTTCAAGGAGAATCTGGTCAACGCAATGTAAGTATCAAACGTTCTGATGTCATGACAACCTTGTGGGAAAGTATCTCGCAGAGTGGTTTTAGGAGCGTACTCTCCAGAGCAAAACGTTGGAGTGATTCTTGGGCAAATTGGCATATAGACAGAACAACGATTAACTTTTCACTTAAAGAACACGTTCACTGTGATTTGTATTTGCTCGAAGACGTGCTGGATACCTTCAAATTACCTAATGAATTACCTGATAAATTACCTGATGAATTACTTGATACCAAACAGATTATTGATAAAGATAAGTTAAAAAACCTGAACGAACTGTACCAAGGAGAGCTACTGCCTTCTTTTCCTGAAGCATGGGCAGGTTCAAGGCGTACCTATCTGGCAGAAACAGTCAAATCAATTTATATAGCTGCACTCAATCCATCTGCACTACCTAGACGCTATGCTCGAGCCATCAAGAGAATCCTTGACATTGACCCTGATGATTTTGATTTGTGGGAAGAATACATCACTACTTTATCGAAAGCTGGTATGGAACAAGAAGCACAAAGAGCTAAAACACAGCTCGAGCAACAACAAAACTAGTACCAAAACTAGTGCCAACACCATCTCTTACTGCTACTTTATACGTTACAATCACAAGTGCTCTACGTACTCACATTTATTTACTCACATAGACGTACTCACATAGTTAATCTACTTTACGGACTAACCTCACTAACATGAGGTAACCTCAATATTACTATGCATATAAATAATACCTGTATGCATGAAAAAACCTTATATTAGGAGTGTATGGTTTTATGAGAAAGACTTT
>CALGZD010000006.1 GCA_937934635.1 uncultured Deinococcales bacterium | reverse complement strand
CTCTGGGTTAAGCAACTTAACTTTTGCCTGAGATTCAAACTGTGGATCACCAATTTTAATTGAGATAACACAACAAATACCTTCTAGGAAATCTTCACCTGAAGGGGTTGGTTCACCTTTTTTAACAATATTATTTTTCTTAGCGTAAGCATTTAACGCTCTTGTATACGCTGTTTTGAAACCTGTTAGAGGTGTACCACCATCACGATTCGTGATCATGTTGGCATAGCAAAGGATATTCTGTGAGAAGTTACTGGTATGAATCATACCTACTTCAACATCAATATCGTCACTTATGCCTTTGATTAGCAAACCTTTTTCGTACAAACGCTTATCTTCACCAGCAATATTTTCTGCAAAAGCTGCTACGCCGCCAACTTCTTGGAAGGTTTCGTGTCTTTCTTCAGAGCCACGCATGTCGCTAAAGACAATCTTGATGCCACCTGTAAGATAAGAAAGCTCTTTTAATCTGCGACGAACTCTATCGTAGCTATAAGAATTAACTTCTTTAAAAATACTGTGGTCAGGCATGAAGGTAACTTTAGTGCCAGTAGTTTCTTTTTTGGCATTGTATTTACCGATAACCTCAAGTGGTTTAACAACTTCACCACGTTCAAAACGAATCATGTGGACTTTGCCATCACGACGTACTTCTACTTCGAGCCAATCAGAGAGCGCATTTACAACAGATGCACCTACACCGTGGAGACCACCAGACACCTTATAGGCACCTGCATCGAACTTACCACCAGCGTGAAGTACTGTGTAGATAACTTCAACCGCAGGCTTATTCTCTTTTTTCATGATGTCTACAGGAACACCACGACCATTATCAGTAATGGTTACTGAACCATCTTTTTGTAAGATAATTTCTACAGTATCAGCAAAGCCTGCAAGACTCTCATCGATACTGTTATCCAAGACTTCAGTCAGAAGCTGATGATAACCATCAATGCCTGTACCACCTGCTACGTACATCGCAGGACGTAACCGTACAGCTTCTAGGCCTTCTAAAACTTGGATATTACTTGCATCATAATTACTTTTCTTACTCAAGGCTCTTCTCCGTTCTGGCTGCATCCACATAGTAGAGGATGTCTATAACTTACATAAAAACAAACATTACTTACATAAAAACAAACATGTCGAGGTCTGCAATTCAGGGATACCTTATACATACCTAACAGGCATATTTCAGCCTATATTTGGATACTCAAATATACCATAATTAAAAGGGGCGAGTCAAAGAAAATTTCACGTCAAATAGGCTATTTTAGGGAATTTCCCATACCTTAATTCAGTCATAAATCTAGCTACAAATCTAGTTGCAAATCTAGTTGCAAATCTAGTTACAAGATAAGGCTTTGCATGACACACTTTTTTCTTTAGTCACGCAACTCTAGCTTGCCCGAATTTAAGTAATATCGCTTATCTGCTGAAGCAACCAATTCTTGGTCATGCGTCACAATGATTACTGCTGAATTTTCTTTTTTTGCTAGATCTACAAGGATCTGATACACCACAAAAGCACTTTCCCTATCCAAACTCCCTGTAGGCTCATCAGCAAGAATGACTTGAGGCTTAGGGTACAAAGCCCTCGCTACCGCAACACGCTGCCTCTCACCACCTGAGAGCTTACTTGGCAAATAATCTTGACGCTCCTCAAGTCCAACAGCTTTCAGCAATTCAATAGCCCTTTGCTTATCAACCTGCCCTGCAATCCGACCTGACAAACTGACGTTATCCAGTACTGTTAGGTCTTCGAGTAAGTAGTGTTGCTGAAAAATAAGACCAATACGCTTGCCCCGTGCTTTAGCGATTGGGTTTTGTTTCATGGAATGGATAGCTAAGTCAGACCAGTAGAGTTCACCTGATTGGGTTGGCTCGAGCCCTGCCAACAAGTGCAACAACGTACTCTTTCCTGAACCAGACGGACCTAAAATCGCCACAACCTCTGCCTGACCAACTTCAAGCGCGACTTTGTTCAAAACCTCAAGTCTATTCTCTGAGTTTTCATAAGTATGACTCAGTCCATAACAAGCAATTGCAAATTTAGTATCAGTCATTTACTTTAACTTTCTGTAACTATTGTATGTCATTTTATCTGAACACAAGAGCATTATGATACACTTAACCACGATGCAAAAAAGTGGACGAAAGACAGCAAGACCTGTTGGGGTGAACTTTGGTGTATTCCCACAAGTTCTAACAACTATGCTTTTGATCTCTCTTTTACCACTTGCAAGTCTTTGGTATGTCAACACCAGATTAAGCCAACGAGATATCAACCAAAATATAACTACTAACCTAGAACAAATTACCGAAGCACTCGTTTTACAGACCAATAATTGGGTTAGTACAAACCTACGAATGCTCTCCTACTCTGCACAACTAGAAGCTATTCGTAACATGGATAGTGAAGCACAAAAACCCATCTTGAAAGCTATGAACGACAGCTATGAATGGATTTATCTTGCTTTTACGGTCAATGCCTCTGGTGAAAACATAGGTCGCAATGATGAACAAAAACCAGAAGCGTATTATTTTGGTGATAGAAGCTACTTCAAACAAGTGATGGAAGACAATTTGGCTGTCGGACAGCAAATGCTCATAGGCAGAACAAGTGGCAAACCATCTCTAGTTTTAGCAAAAGCAGTTATAGATAATGATGCGAACAAAATAGGTATAGTGGCTATGTCTGCCCAAGTACAAGAAATTTCTGATGCGGTTGTCAAAGCAAGAGTAGGTGAAACAGGCTTTGCTTTTTTACTAGATGAAACAGGGCAAGTCATAGCACATGGGCAACCTGAAAACTTAAGTGAGGTCTTAGAAGATTACAGCGAGCATCCTGCATTGCAAAGTCCTGTTGAAGCAGTTTTTAACTACACCTTAGACAATGAAAAATTTGTAAGTTATACCAAAACAACAGACCTTGGCTGGACTATGGTTGTGCAACAAGATTACAACGAAGCTTTTGCCTCTCTAAGGCGTTCTAGACAGCTCGGCATAGCATTGTTACTCATAACGATTTCTTTGGTTTTATTAATCGCATATTTGCTTACTAGACGCTTTGTCAAACCAATTCAAAATCTCACAGGAATCGCCGATGAGGTAAGTCGTGGTCGTTCCAGTAAAGAAATTATAGAAACGCAAAGAAACGATGAGATTGGCGCACTTGCTAAAGCTATTGAGCGAATGCGTGTGAGTATTAATCTAGCTTTTAAAGAGTTAGATAAAAAGTAATTTTTTTGGGTCTAATTAGGTCTTGTTTGGTCTAGTTTGTTAGCTCGAGCATTTCTTCTAAGAATCCAGCAGCATCTTCTTGTTTAGGAATTTTTGTAGCCATCATCTCAAGAGCTTCTTTCACAGCGTCAGTCTTTTCAAGTGCATCCATCACAACAAATATAGCTAAAGGACCAACAAATTCTGCCAGCGATTCTCGAATTTGATTTTTCTGAAATTCATTAAGTCTTTCTTCAAGTTTTTCTGTTTCTTCTTGCTGAACTTCTTGCTTCTCAGTTTGTAATCGACTAAGTATTGTTTCAGTTGTGAGCAATTTATCGTTGCTAAAGTCAATCAATGGTGTGTCATCTTTTTGATAAAAATTGATTAAGCTACGGCTTGCATTTTGGTTATGTACCCATACAGCAGTTTCCGCTGCATCTGCATCTTTATTCTGAATTGCACGAAGTATCGCTTCATGCTCTTGGTGCATTTCAGGGTAACGTCCAACACTCAACGTTGCATTGGCAACCATAAGGTGCGCCTGCCCCAAAATACCCCGGCACACATCTATCAATCTTTGATTTCGAGATGCTTCAGCAATGGTTCGATGAAAACTCAAATCTAGTTCAATATGTTGTTCAGTGTTACCAGATGCCGAAGCTTCTTTCTGCAAATTGAGCATACTATTCAGTTTATTTAAAAGTACTTTATCTGCATGAATAGCTGCAAGTCTGGCTGCCTTACGCTCAAAGGCCTCTCTTAAACTGTAAATTTCTAGAACATCACTGACATCAAAACTTGGTACAAAAAAACCCCTAAAAGGAATAGCAATTACTAATCCTTCACTCTCCAAAGTAATCAACGCACTTTTAATGGGTGTCGGTGACAAGTTCAAAATTTCCGATAGTTCTCGAACAACCAGTTGTGTGCCAAAAGGTACTTTCCCTGTAAGAATAGCTGACCTTAC
>CALGZD010000005.1 GCA_937934635.1 uncultured Deinococcales bacterium | reverse complement strand
GCTTCATATATATTTCCCAAGGAAAACGTACAGCTAAACGAGATAAATCACTCTGTGAGGTCATTTCATCTCGAGGGCAATAAATGACTGTGCAACCTGCATACTGAAGGGTGCGAATATCTTCTTCATCTGCATAGCGCAGGTAGACCAGAGTTGGTTCAGCTTCAAGAACACCAATTTTGTTCAGATACTGCACAGGACTGAGCATTGGTGATTTCCAATCAGGTTGATGCTCCAAAACCTGTTCTAACAAATCGCCTTTACCTTTTACATACAGGTCTTGTTCGGCTTTACTTTGCGATACCACAATTTGTAGAGGTACTTTATTCTGCTCACATAATTGGGCTAGTTTGACTAAAAGTGCTTCATTGACCGAATAAATACTTGAAAATGACAGACCTATTTTTAAACTACCTTTTTCTAAAGACTTAAAAGCTCGTAGCTGATCTACGATATTATCGAAAGCATTTTCACTCGCTAAACCTAAAAAACTAGACACCTGCGGTTGCCAGTAAATTACTCCTGATAAAGACTGCTCAAATAAAAAGCGTATCGTGTCAATATCATCTGACACAATTCCAACAACACTAATACCTATAGCATCCAGCTTCTCTAAAACGACCTTTATTTTATCTGTTTCATCTATCGAGATACCAGTCAAATCAATGCGAGGGTTCGCAGGTGCAGGTGAAATCGCAAAGCCTTTATCCTTTATGGGGAAGTCCATCTCAATATCTTCAGCAATAGCAGCTAAAGCACTCAGACTCGTAATATTCATAATCTGTGCTGCACCATAACCACTACCCTGAATCAACACACCCGCATTTGCCTGAGGTGTGCCTAATCCGTTGTAAACAACATCTGCTGTAAATATTTCTATCTGCATAATCGTGATTTCTAAGCTGTAAAACTCATACCTAAAGAATATACTATATAATTACCACTATGTAATTATCTTAGTCTATCAGTATTAGATTTTATTAGTCAATTACTTGACAATTCTATGAAAATTTTGTAATATATTAATTGTTGAAGTTTGTCCTTACATTAACGAATATTTCAACCAAATACCGTTTTTATGTATAGGTTTTATTTGATTACGTTTAAGTGACACACAAAACAACAGATAAGATTAAGATATAGAATTATTGTTTTGAAAAATGAAAAAGGTTTATAGCAATGAAATGAAGTAACTCAAAGAGAAAACCTAAGTTTCTTGAAATTCGTCACTCTATGAGTGCATTATTAACTAAAATCAACAATTAGTCATAACAATAAAGTCATAATCAACACATTCGCTGTATATCAGGTAACTGAATAAAATGTTGTAATGAACTGAATTTAAAAAACCGTGCCTAACAAACACTCCCTACCTGTTCTAAGCAATACAATCACCCAAACTCTTGATATACTAAGCAAAATTCATTAAATACTAAGAAGGAGTATTTTTAATGTCAATGTTAACCAACATGCTCATGAGGCAAGTCAGCCCAGGTATTGTCAGTATGATTGCTCGTCAATTGGGCATTCCTCCGCGTCAAGCTAGCCTAGCAGCTAATGCACTTATTCCTATGCTCATGGCAGGAATGGCAAAAAATAGTAGACAGCAGCCACAAGGTGCAGCAGGTCTACTGAATGCCCTACAAAGAGATAATCATGGTGGCATGATGGATGATTTAGCTAGCATGGCTCTAAAAGGTGCACTTGGTAATCAAGCTGGTGGTCTAGCAGGTAGTCTCTTAGGCGCACTAGGTAATAATCAACAACAACCACAAAGACAGCAAGGTGGCGCTGGTCTTTTAGGCGCACTGCTAGGCGGTGGCAACAACAAGCGTCGTCAAGAGCAAGAGCGTCTAGAGCAGCAGCGTCTACTTGAACAACAGCGTCAACAGCAACAACAACAAGGTGGCGGCGGTTTATTCGGCAGCATCATGGACTTACTTGATGGTGACGGTGAAGAAGAAGAAAAACTACAAAAAGCGGCACAACTACGCCAGCAGCAATTAGAAGAGCTCGAGCGCCAACAACAAGCTCTCTCACAGCAACAACTCCAACAACTTCGTCAACAAGAAGCACAACAACTACAGGCATTCCGTAAGCAACATCCTAAAGCAGCAGATGGCTCAGGAATTCTTAACCACGTTCTTGGTGACAAGCGTCACTCAATTGAAAAAAGTGTTAGTAAAGCAGCTGGTATCAGTGAAGAACAAGCTGGTCAACTTGCTGAAAGTTTAGCGCCTCTACTCATGGGCAGCCTTGGAAAAGTTCAGAAAGAGCAAAACCTAGATGCTTCAGGTCTACAACAGCTTCTTGATCAAGAAGTTGACACAATTCAGCAAAAAGCACCTCCAAAAAGTGGTGGCAGCCTACTAGATATGCTAGACGCTGATGGTGATGGCGACTTAAGTAACGATTTACTAAGCCTAGCAAACAAGTTTCTCCGTTAATTTAAACTAGCTACTTTAAGCTAGTTAAACCAATAGGCGAGGTTGCTTCTTGTAATCTCGCTTTTTTATTTTTTACGAAGGTTTCCGATTTCGTGTGTATTGGTTTAAGTCAAACTGATTAAATCAGGGACGACACAAGTCGATACACGAAATCTGGTAAACCGTCTTTTTTTTACTGACAGTTTACATGTATATTCCCATTGACTACA
>CALGZD010000004.1 GCA_937934635.1 uncultured Deinococcales bacterium | reverse complement strand
GCTGACTTAGATGCTGCGAATAAAGCGAAGCAAGATGCAACATCAAGCAATACAAATGCGCTAAAAGCAAAAGACGATGAAATCGCTAAGCTTAGAGCACAAGCTGGTGATGCTGATAAGGCTAAGCAACAAGCTGCCTCTAAAGACGGCGAGATTGCAAAGCTTAAAGCTGACTTAGATGCCGCGAAGGCTGGAAGTGCAAACAACCTCAAGGCAAAAGATGATGAAATTGCTCGTTTGAAAGCGCAAGCTGCGGAAGCAGACAGTGCGAAGAAACAACTAACAACTGTTCAAGGCAGTGTTAAAGCCAAAGACGATGAGATTGCTCGTTTGAAAGCGCAAGCTGCGGAAGCAGACAAAGCTAAGCAACAAGTTGTTTCTCTTGAAAGTAATGCGAAGTCAAAAGACGCTGAAATTGCAAGACTTAAAGCACAAGCTGCTGAGGCAGATAGTGCGAAGAAGCAACTAACAACTGTTCAAAGTAGCGTTAAAGCAAAAGATGATGAGATTGTAAGACTCAAAGCGCAAGCTGCAGAGGCAGATAGTGCAAAGAGACAACTTTCAACAGTTCAAAGCAGTGTTAAGTCTAAAGACGATGAGATTGCAAGGCTCAAAGGACAAGCCGCAGAAGCAGATAAGGCTAAGCAACAAGCTGCTGCTGCTGAGGGTAATCTCAAATCAAAAGATGCCGAGATTGCAAGGCTCAAAGCACAAGCTGCTGAGGCAGATAGTGCAAAGAGACAACTTGCAACTGTTCAAGGCAGTGTTAAGTCTAAAGACGATGAGATTGCTAGATTAAAGGCTCGAGCTGCAGAAGCAGACAGTGCGAAAAAGCAAGCTTCTGCTGCTGAAACTAGTGCTAAATCAAAAGACGCTGAAATTGCAAGGCTCAAAGCACAAGCTGCAGAGGCAGATAGTGCGAAGAAGCAAGCTTCTGCTGCTGAAAGTAGTGCTAAGGCTAAAGATTCTGAAATTGCTGCTCTTAAAGCGCAATTGGAAGCTGCTAAAAAAGCTTCAGCATCAGGTGGAACACGTGTTAGTGGCACACTAGATGGTGCAGGTTCAGGTACCTCAGCACTCCGTGGCAGTATCAGTAAAGATGAGCAAGTAAGACTGATCAAAGAAGCTGAAGCTGAAGCTGAGACCATGAAGCGCCGCGTTAAGAATAAAGAAATCAAGCCAGATGATCTTCAGAAGATTAGTGGTGTGGGTCCTGTCATGGAAGGCAAGTTGAATGACTTGGGCTTCTATACCTATAAAGGTGTAGCACTGATGAATGACGGACAGAAGTTGCGCCTTATGGACAACCTAGATGGCTTTGAAGACCGTATTGACCGTGATGAGTGGATTCCACAAGCTGGTGAACTTCACTATGGTAAATACAATGAGCGTTTGAAAGGTGTAGCTAGATACTCAGGTGGTAGTACATCAAGCAGTGGTACATCAGGTAGTAGCTCATCAAGCAGTAGCTCATCAGCTAAGAGTTCGTCAAGCAGTAGTTCGTCAGGTAAGAGCTCAACAAGTGCATTGCGTAATGTGAGTTCGGCAGATAAAACTCGAATGTTAAAAGAAGCTGAAGCTGAAGCTGAAGCAATGAAGCGTCGAGTGAAGAATAAAGAAATTCAACCAGATGATCTCAAGCGTATTAGTGGTGTAGGTCCAGTCATGGAAGGTAAGTTAAATGACTTAGGCTTCTATACATATAAAGGCGTTGCGCTAATGAATGACGGACAGAAGTTACGTCTGATGGATAGCCTAGAAGGCTTTGAAGATCGTGTTGACCGTGATGAGTGGATTCCACAAGCTGGTGAACTTCACTACGGTAAATACAATGAGCGTTTGAAAGGTGTAGCTAAATACTCTGGTACGATATCGGACTCATCAGGTAGCGCTTCTGGTTCAGAACGCAAAGTTAGCAAAGCTGACCACGAGCGTATGATGAAAGAGGCTGAGGCGGAAGCTGAAATCATGAAGCGCCGTATCAAGAATAAAGAGATTCAGGCAGATGACCTCAAAGAAATCCATGGTGTAGGTCCAGTGATGGAGCGTACCCTAAATGACTTTGGTGTCTACACTTTCAAAGGTGTTGCAAATCTCTCTGAAGCTCAGCGTTACCGTCTCTCTGAGAACCTAGCTGCATTCAAAGACCGTATCGATCGTGATGATTGGGTTGGTCAAGCTAAGGTTTTACATAAGAAGAAGTATAACGAAGATGCGTAACAGAGGTTTGAGCCTAATGTAAATTAGGTTGTATTCGAAGACTTTAAAAGAGTAGGCTTAATAGGTCTACTCTTTTTTTGTTTCGTTTGATAGGAGGTAATCTTGTTAGAGATAATAGAAGACAATTTAACAGGTGATGCAATCATCAATTTTCTAAAAGAACATCTTGAAGATATGAAAGCCATTACGCCACCTGGTAGTGTTCATGCACTTGACTTAGAAGGTTTAGGTGTATCTGAAATTACCTTTTGGTCTATGTGGGATGAAGACGATTTGGTTGGTAGTGGTGCTTTAAAAGAGTTGAATAGCCAAAGTGGGGAAATAAAATCAATGCGAACTGCTAAAGGGCAAAGGGGTAAAGGGATTGCCTCAAAGATGCTCGAGCACATCATCAGCACTGCTCAAAGCCGTTCTTATGAAAGACTTTATCTTGAAACAGGCTCTTTTGAGGCTTTTGAACCAGCAAGAGCTTTGTATACAAAATACGGTTTCGAATACTGTGAGCCTTTTGCCGAGTACGCTAAAGATCCAAATAGCGTTTTTATGACCAAAAAGCTCTAATACCGAAGTGAATCATGGATGTCATAGTCACAAACATAGCAAAGTTTCGTAATTTGTGTGCCCTTCGGTTCTAAAGGCAACTTTTTCTGCTGATTGATTATGACTTT
>CALGZD010000003.1 GCA_937934635.1 uncultured Deinococcales bacterium | reverse complement strand
GATGCGCCAGGTGAAGGTGTCGTTACAGGCTATGGTCTTGTTAATGGTCGAAAAGTTTTTGTATTTTCACAAGACTTTACCGTTTTAGGTGGCTCACTTGGCAAAATGAATGCTCAAAAAATCACTAAGGTGATGGATTTGGCTGCCAAAACAGGTGCGCCCATAGTTGGTTTGAATGATTCGGCAGGTGCAAGAATCCAAGAAGGTGTAGATTCACTCTCTGGTTATGGCGAGGTCTTTTACCGTAATGCTGTCTACTCAGGCGTGATGCCCCAAATTAGTGCCATTATGGGACCTTGTGCTGGTGGTGCAGTGTATAGCCCTGCCATGACTGACTTTGTGCTAATGACAAAGGGAACAAGCTTTATGTTCATTACTGGACCAGAAGTCATTAAATCGGTTACGAAAGAAGATGTGAGCTTCGAGCAACTTGGCGGGGCAGATGTTCACAACCGTAAATCTGGCGTGGCACATCTTGAAGGTGAAGACGATAAAGATACCTTGAAGAAAGTCCGTGAGTTGTTGAGCTATATGCCACAATCTGCACTAGGTAAACCTCCTGTCAAAGACACTGATGACCCAATCGATAGGGAAGTGCCACAGGTTATGCAAATCGTTCATCCTGATCAGCGCAAACCTTACCCAATGGTGGATGTTATCAAAGCGATTGTGGACGACCACGAGTTTTTTGAGATTCAACCAAACTTTGCAAAAAATATTTTAACGGGCTACGCTCGCCTTGGTGGGCAGTCTGTGGGCATTGTTGCCAATAATCCAAAGAGCATGGCAGGTACTTTGAATATTGATGCTAGTGATAAAGCTGCACGTTTTATTCGTACCTGTGATTGCTTTAATATTCCGATTGTCACTTTAGTTGATGTCACTGGCTTTTTGCCTGGGGTCTCACAAGAACATGCTGGCATCATCCGCCATGGTGCAAAGATGCTCTATGCGTACGCAGAAGCTACAGTGCCAAAGATTACCCTAATCACTCGTAAAAGTTATGGTGGGGCGTACCTTGCTATGAACTCTAGAGATATGGGTGCTGATGTTGTGCTTGCTTGGCCTACGTCAGCGGTTGCTGTTATGGGTGCTGAGGGTGCTGCAAATATTATTTACCGTAAAGAAATTAAGAACTCAGCAAGTCCTGATGCGACTCGTGCTGCAATGATTGCAGACTATAAAGAGAAGTATGATAACCCTTACTGGGCAGCATCTCGTGGCTATATTGATGATGTGATTGACCCTAAGCAGAGTCGGAAGCATTTGATTCAACACTTGAGGATGTTGGAGCAGAAGGCTGAAACTAGACCGTATAAGAAGCATGGGAACATCCCACTTTAAGTGAGGTTTCGATGTTTAAAACTATAGCTATCATTCTTGGAATAATAGTTCTAGTAATAGGTGCTTACTTTATAGTTTATGCATATGTTTTGTCAGCGTTTTTTGAACGTGGAACAATAGAAGTAGGTGACGTTGAACGAGTTAGTGGTTTAGTTGGAAAACAATTTGTAGTAGATGTGCCTTTGGTGTACGTAAAAAACTTACCGTACTTTAAAGATGTTGAATCGGATATTGTCTTTGATACACCAGTTGTTTTGACAAGAAAAACTTCATATGATTTAAAACAGTTTCGAAATAATTGTAGTAGTTGTTTAGTAGCAGATAGACTTGTCACAGATATTCGCGTGGAATTCATCCCTATTGGTACTGTATTTACTGTTATTGAAGAGTTTTTGCAGATAACAAAAAAGCAACGAGGTAGAAACGAGACTACTCATTTTTTACTTGTGGAAGATGATAAAGGAAAGCAAGCAGAAATATCTAAATTAGATTTCGAATTATATGTTTTGGATACGCAAGGTACACGTTACCCTTGGGGTTCTGAATCGAAAACTGTTGCTCAAAGTGCCGTTGAACATCTAAGTAATAGTGAGGTTTTTCAGGTGGAATATTGTTTTCGCAGAAGTGATGCTTTAACTTCTTTAGTTGCTTTTATTGATGATTTTAATTTGAAAGATGATATGCAGTTAGCTAATCATCTTTCTACAACCTGTTCGGTCATTACTTACAATAATCTTGATGCTTTTATGACGGCGCACTACTATTTTACAGCATGGGGCTTAGATGGGGATCAGGTTATTCAAAATGAATAGTCTTTTCGTAGGTTAGAACATTCTTTGAAAAAATGAGTAGTTATCTATAGTACTTGTGCCTAGAAGGTGTTGCTTAGAAAGTACCTTATAAACACAGAGATTTTTAGGTTGGTGTTGTGAGGGCTCGAGCCTCCACCTCAACCCCCTCATCACCAGCTTGCAATGGAGCAACATAATCCTTACGTAAAGTAGCTAAGCCAATAACACCTTTATCTGGATGTATTGCCACAGACGTAATCCTGCCCACGTTTTTACCCTTAGCTATCAATGTCATCTCTTGAGGAACTTCAGATAGTTCAAGCGCAAATAAATCTTTACGCAAATTCCCTCTGGCTTCAATCCGAGCCATAATTTCCTGACCCAGATAACAACCTTTTTTGTAGTGGACATGGGGCTCGAGCCCAACTTCTTGTGGCAAACTACCTTCACCACCTTCAAACTCTGCATGGGCTATGCCTGCTTCAATCCGAACTAGCTTGAGCAAGTTTTCACCTGCTAGTATTGAAGATTCTATGAGCCTGAGAGCAGGTTCATCAATAGGCATGAGCATATCAAAACTAGTAAAATTGCTGCGTTTTGATTTTGCAATGATGACATCATCAAACCTTGTAAAGTCATCATTAGTTAGTTCGGTCATACCGTCAAAAACATCAAAGATATTAGCGGCTGCTTTTGCGCCAATAAAACTAAAAGCCACCCAATTATCGCTTAAGTCTTCGATCTCTACTTGGTCAAATATGATGTGTCTTTCAAGATGAGACTTGACGAAGTTGCCCATACCACCTTCAACGGCAATGAGCAGAAAATCTTCTTCAACATAAACTTGTATTTGTGCAAGTGCATGACCTTTGATGTTCAACATGAGTGAGGTGTTGTGTTGACCGACTTTAAGACCTTTTACAGTATTACTAACCTGACCGTGTAAAAACTCAAGTCTGTCTGCACCCGTTAGTTTGTAGATAGATGTACCAAGCATTGGTACAAGCACCGCACTGTCTAAAAATAATTGGTAACTTTCAGCTAAATCTCTAAAGTG
>CALGZD010000002.1 GCA_937934635.1 uncultured Deinococcales bacterium | reverse complement strand
GGAAGCACTTGAGATTTTGGGTATGGAAGAGTTTGCCAAACGCCGCCCGAACCAACTTTCTGGTGGTCAGCAACAGCGTGTGGCTGTGGCGAGGGCATTGGCTGCGAATCCTAAAATTATCCTTGCGGATGAGCCTACTGCTAATTTGGATAAAGAAAGTAGCATTTCGCTAATTGAGCATATGAAGCGCTTGAATGAAGAGAAGGGTGTTACCTTTTTGTTTAGTACGCATGATCCAAGGTTGCTCGAGTATGTTGGGCGGATTGCTTGGATGGAGGATGGGGCGGTTATTCGCGAAGAGCGTAAGTAATCTCTCCCAATCTCCCTTTTTTAAAGTGAATAGCTAAGTTTCTAATTCTAAGTTTCTAGCTCTAAGTTTCTAGCTTGATGTGGGGTAGCAATCTGGCAATATTTCTAGCGTCATCTATACCACGGTGGTGTGTGCCTTCTAAGCTTAGATTTACTTCAGTCAGTGCTTGGTTGAGACCATAGCGTTTAGTTGTAGTACGCGAATTGCTAAAAGCGGTCTTTAAGTTTAGGTGTGTGCTTAAAGGAAAAGGTATGTTGTGAAGGGTGCAGTCCTGCTCGAGCTGCTCTCTGTCATAGTCACCCCACGAACAGAACATGTAATCTTCGTAGTTACTAGCCCACTCTAAAAAACTAGCGAACACAGGTGGAAAGCCTTCAGCGTTATCCACGTCTTTTTGCTGAATCGACGTTAAGTCCTTACAAAAATCACGCAGTACTGGGTGAACAATTGGTTTTACAAAAGATTGGAACTCATCTATGACCTTTAGTGAGGCAGTCTCTACCATCACTGCGCCTATTTCGATGGTTTCCATGTCGGCTCGAGCAAAGTCGTCATTATCGTCGCATGTGGCTTCTAAATCTACAACAAGTAAATGTTTGATATTAATTTCCCCTAAAGTTTGTTGTACTTTTTTTATTTTGTTGTACTTATTGGTTTACTAGCAAATTCATATTGTTTTTACATTATTTTTAGATCATTTTTAGATTGTTTTAAATAAAAAATCGTACGCTATAAAAGATATATAAACCGCACCCAAAGACGTGTTGAAGTTTGTGATTAGTGTAGGGTCTATTTTAAAATCTGATGCATATAGTTTACACTATTTTTAAGCTTTCGTTACGCCAAAAATCAACATTCCTATAGAATTTGGATATATTCCTATGACTTTTTTAGTGTTGAAATTAAGCTATTTTAGCTAGGGATTTGGTATCAAAAATAGCTATGTTTGAGTAGCAACATTGGGTATCTAATTGGTTATCTAGTTGGGTATCTAGACTGAATTATTAATAGCTATTAATCTTTTCAAAACCCCTACCAAGCCAGACCTAGATTAATCTTTGAATTAATACGATACTTGTAAAACTGTAAATTTTTCGCATTTTTGCGATTGCACTTTAGATGTATTAGATGTAGTTGCATTTTTGCGAATGAGTATTCAGTTGTTTTAGCTAAAGAGAGACTTGCCTGAAGACAGACTTGCAATAGCTATCTTATAAAACATAAGATTACAGTCCTGCTCAACTTCAAAGTTACTGTAGTAGGTAAAATTACTAAAACAATCGCTTAACAGCAACATGGCTTGGATTGTTTTAAAAGCTATCTCAATTTTATTTTAACAGCCTAGCTAGCTAGGTTTGTAGAAGAATCAAGGCTCAGCTTGAATCAAGTTAGAGCTTCCTAAACACCTAACGGAGAAGGGTATCTAGGGTCAGTGTAGTGATGTGTTCGAGTGTATGTATAAATGTATGTGCAAAAACTTTAGTGGCTAAAGGAATTGATGCGCTAAGCCAGAGGGGATGCTCTTATGAGTGAAGAATCCTTAATCTGGCAGAGCCTACTTGAGTGTATCCAAAAGGATGTGCCTCAGGTACAGTACCGTACTTGGTTTCAAGACAAAACTCGTCCATTGGGCATGAGTGGTGACAGCTATGTGATAGGTGTACCGCACTCATTTGCCAAGGACTGGATTAAGAATCACTATGGTGAGTTGATTGAAACTTGTCTAAGTGACTTGAGGAAAACACCTGTTACAGTATCGTTTGAGGTTGTGAGTTTTGATAATTCGCAACAAGAACTCTTTTCTGGACAGGATGCTGAAGATTTACTGCGAGAACAAGCAGAATTGTCAAGTCATAAGCCGAGTAATAATCTGCCTGACACTAATTCTAGCCCTAATAACATCAAGCAATACAATCAGGATTTTGCTACACCGCTTAATAACACACCACGCAGTAACACATCACGCAATAACACACCGCTCAACAACACACCGCTCAACAACACACCACGCAATAACACTACATCTTCAAATTCAGCAAACCTAAATGGGTTAAATAAAGCGCCAGAAATGCAACAACCAACACCTATTAGCAAGCGTCTTTCACTCAATCACAAATATATTTTTAGTAACTTTGTGGTTGGTCCGAACAACAGCCTTGCCCATGCTGCGGCCTTAGCTACGGCTGAGTCTCCAGGACGTGCTTATAATCCTCTGTTTATCTATGGTGATGCTGGTTTAGGCAAAACGCACCTTATGCACGCTGTTGGACAAGCTGCGGCTGAGCGCTTTCCTCACATGCAGGTTGAGTATGTAACCACAGAAACCTTTACCAATGATCTTGTAACCGCAATCCGCAGTGACAACATGGTGCAATTTCGTGATCGCTACCGAAACATCGATTTGTTGCTGGTTGATGACATACAATTTTTGGATGGTAAAGAACGTACACAGGAAGAGTTTTTCCATACCTTTAATACGTTGTATGAATCTGGCAAGCAGATTATCCTTTCTTCTGATAGACCTCCAAGAGATATCTCGACTTTAGAAAATCGCTTGCGTAGTCGCTTTGAGTGGGGGCTTATCACTGATATTCAAGCGCCTGACCTTGAAACACGTATGGCGATTCTTAAGCTAAATGCAGAAAACCATAAGGTCAATATCTCTGATGATGTGATTACATACATTGCCTATCAGGCAGCTAAAAATATTCGTGAATTAGAAGGTGCGCTCATGCGTGTGATTGTATATGCCAGCATGAATGGTGCACCAATGAACCGTAGTACTGCCGCTAATGCACTGTCGGATGTGTTTACAACCAATGAAGATATTAGTCTAAGCTTAGAGGATATATCGCAAACTGTAACGTCTCACTACAACACGACCAAAGAAAATATGCTTTCAAAAAGTCGTCGAGCTGAAATCGTCAAAGTTAGGCAAGTTTGCATGTATCTTATGCGAGAATTGACCACGCACTCTTTCCCTGAAATTGGTCAGTTTTTCTCTGGCAGAGATCACACAACAGTGATGCACGCTGTACAAAAGATAGAAAAGCAAATTCATAGTGATAATGAAATTGCAGAAGAAGTTCGTTCATTGAAGTCAAGGCTTGCTATCTAGCTGATTTAATTTTACTCAAGGCAAAGAGAAAACACAGCTCTAATCATAAAAGTTAGAGCTGTGTTTTTTTGTTATGCTATTATTGTGCCATAAAACTATACTAGTCTTTTAAACTGACACTTTTAAATTGATACTTTTAAATTGATACCCAAACGACGAAAACTGCAATAAGAAAGCCACCAAGAATTGTAATCAGTCCTTTTGTACGCAGCTTTTTAAGTAACAACATGATGACAAGACCAGTGATGGATACAAGCGTTAAGAACAGTGCTGTGATATCAATCAACCAATTCCAAGAAGAGCCTGTATTGCTCCCTTTGTGCAAGTCTTTCATAAAAGCAACCATGCCTTGTGATTCTGTGTATAGGCTATAGTCACCTGTCTGCATATCAAAATAGACTTCGGCACTGTAACCAGGTGCTTGTACTGTGAGCTGACCTTCTACCTCATCATTCCAGTAGTCGAGT
>CALGZD010000001.1 GCA_937934635.1 uncultured Deinococcales bacterium | reverse complement strand
GCATCAAGCAAGGCACCACCACCTAGCTCGATATCAAATAATCTATGCTCAGGGTTAAAAGGAAAAGCCATGCCAAAGTCAGCTTGTAACATTCGCGGCTCTCCAATTGCCCCATTTGCAATCAAGGACTTGACCTCATTCATGTGTGGCAAGAATCGGGTCCACATCGCTTCCATCAGGAAAACATTGTTGGCTCGAGCAAAGTCAATCATCTCTTTAGACTCTGCTGCATTGAGCGTAAATGGCTTTTCGCAAAGCACGGCTTTACCTTCTGCCATACACAACATGCTGTGTTCTTTGTGCAAGGTATGTGGCGAAGATACATACACCACATCTATATTTGAATCTTTAGCTAACGCTTCATAACTGGCATGTCGAGTTGAAATGCCAAACTTATCTGCAAATTCATCAGCACTGGCTTGACTGCGAGAACCAACTGCGACTAATTCTGTATCTGGAAGATCATTTAAACCTTCGGCAAAAAGTGTAGCAATCCAGCCTGTACCGAGTATTCCCCACCGAATTGTCTTCTTAACTATTATCTTACTAGCTATTATATTCGTAGCTATTGTCTTCATAGCTATAGTGTAAATGAATGCTTTGGCTTTGCCAAAGGTGTAAAGCGATTAAGCCCATATAAACAAAGTAAAAGTAATGCCAATCTATACTAACTTTTTGCTCTTTTACCGAGTGTCACACTTACAGCAGTCTCGCACTTACCTATACCTCAGGGTGCGTCCCATCCAAGGTTGGAAAGAGATTCAACGCAAATAGAAGTTTTTTCGCTTTTCGAAAAACTTCCAAGGTGCGTCCTTACTAAAGTTGAATATCAGATTATTTCTTTAGATATACGTTCAACCTTTAGCGGGACGCACCCATACCTCATACTTTAAAAATAAATCCACTACTTCATGACTCCTGCCTTAACCACTACTTAAGGCAGGAGTCATATTATTCTTTTATGACAAGATTCTTAGCTAATTGTAATAGATTGGAAACTCCTCCCATCTACTATTAAGAACGGCGGGGGTCTACACAACAGTTTTTTCTTTAGGGAGAGAAAATAATGCTATTAGAAGATCGTAAGGTCTTTCTAAAGTTTGCTTTTGTATTGCTACTTGCACTGTTTTTAGCTGGATGCCAGCAAAGTGTTACCGATACAAACCTAACTCAGATTGACAACAACACATCCGCCCCAGACATAATGGCTGCTGTAACTGCAGCTAGAGGAGATAATACTCTCACAACCACTGCAACAGGTCCAAACCTTCTTGCAAACCCAAGTTTTGAAAGTGGCACAAACTCATGGCAAAGCTGTGGTGCTGCGCTCACACCGAGCAATGACGCTTTAAGTGGACTTGCACTACAAATTGCTAATGGCTGTATGTACCAAGATGTAGTACTCCAACCAGATGCAACCTATACACTCAGTTGCCAAGCAAAACTTGTTGATGCAACAGGCTGGTCAGGAACAGGCTTTAGTGTTTTAGATTCAAGCTATGGCGCTCTTGCTGCTGCTCCTGAAAGCCAAATTACAGGTAGTGCTTGGACCGAATATACCTCTACAATCACTACACCAGCAAATAGTACCTTCGCTTCAGTATGGTTTTATACTGACGGAGCAATCTTAGTGGACAACTGTTCATTCACAGAAGAGATTGACGATACTACCCCACCACCACCAAGCCCTTCAAACATGCTTAGCAATAGCAGTTTCAACTCACAGGGTGACTGGTTCAGTTGTGGAGATGCTAGTGCATACAACATCGCATCTGGCAACTTAAATATGCAAGCAACCTCTTGTGTATATCAAACACAAGCTGCAGAGGTTGGCGCAAACTATTCACTAAGTTGTCAAAGTTCAGCAAATGCTGGTGTATATTCCGCAGTAACATTATCAATTCTAAATAGTTCTTGGGCTACGATTGCTAGTGACACTAAAGCTGTTACATCAACAAACATTCAAACAATTAACCTAGCACAAACTGCACCCGCAAATGCACGCTATGTAGCTGTGACCTTCTATAGCGAAGGTAACGCAACACACCAAGAGTGCGTACTGACAAGTGATGCCATACCAGAAGGTGTAGCAACAATCACAACACCAGTACCTCAGCCAAATGGTAGCTTGTTCCCATACCCAGACTCACACCCAACTGACAATGAAAGTGCTCAAGCTGCAAATAACCTACTGGTGAATCCTACATTTAATAGTGCAACTGGTGGTTGGATTAACTGCGCACCAAACAGCACAACTATTTCTGGTGGTCAGCTAGATATTATTCCTGGTGTTTGTTTTTATCAAGAACTTGTTGCTCAAGCTAGACAAACCTATACACTAACGTGTAAAGGTGAAATGAACCTTCCAACCTATAGTGTATTTACACTCAATATGTTGGACGCAGGCTTCCAAAGTTTAGCTACAGAAGTACAAACACTTAATACTAGTAGTCGTCAGTGGCGCTTAGAGTTACAAGCCCCTGCAAACACGCAATTTGTAACCGTTGGTTTTTACACCGAGAACAATGCAACCTACGACTATTGTTACCTAACGACTGATACACCTGCGCCGTTATCAAGCGAGCAAATTTATGCACCTGTAAAGCCCGTTGAAGTACTACTTCCGATTTACATCGACCCTGCACAAGACATCACACCTTGGAATCAAGTTATTTCAACAGCACAAACAGTAGCAACTACAGTTGTTGTCAATCCTGTTATTGGTGGCATT